>JAEWFE010000096.1 GCA_023389005.1 Bacillota bacterium | reverse complement strand
CCATCAATAACGAATAAGTGACCGTTTCCTCTGACTGGAGATTCGCCTTTTGTTGTTTTAACAGGCGTATGTCCGTTAATAATTCTGGAAAATTCGGGATTTAAACCAAATGCTTCCAAAATAAGTTGACAAATTTTCTCAGAATCACGATATCGATAATACGCATTTTTGCGCTCAAGATGCGTCTGCTTATCCTTAATGAAGTAACGTTCGAAGGTGGTCATTTTATGCTTGCCAAAAAGCGGTGAGAATGGCCCACACCAAGCATACCAACTTAAATCTGTCGCAAAATCTTCATGGCTGTCTAAATTTTGAAAGCTTTCCTTTAAGTGTTTTTCAAAAAAGTCTAGCAATGCCGCACCTTGATAGCTATCATTGCCCACGTTAAAATTAATGAGCTCACCTGATTGTGCAAGGGGGATGCAGCCGTGGTAGAGTAGATGTTGATTATAAATTAAATACATGCTGCCGTGCTTCATCAAAAATTCCATATGTTTCTTCATTTTTAAGGAGTGTTGAAAAGAATACATCAAGCTATCGAGTACTGCTTGTTCTGCTTCAGTTAATTGCAAAGGTTGCTTAGGATTGACTGTTTGAAAGCAGGGATTTTCTATTTTGTAAGTCTGTTCGTTGATGTCTATCGTGTTATTTTCATAATCAATTTTAGATAACACATCATACATGCTCATTTTAAGTTCTGGTCGGCGGTGGGCAATTTGACCTTCTAGCTTAAACTGCAAGATGCTCAACGCTTGATGGACTTGTTCTAAGATGAGTTGATCAGCATCTAGCTTTCCTTTTGGGGTAAAAGCAGGATTGGCGTGATAAGTCTTTTCCGCAAATAAAAAGAGGGGACGCAAATTGATGCCATAAGCTTTTTCGATATCATAAAGGTATTGATAACGCGTCGCAATCCTTAATAAATGGCAAAGACAAGTCGAATTACCCGCATAAGCCCCCATCCATAACAAATCATGATTTCCCCATTGAATATCCACAGAAGGTAAGTGACAAATCCGCTCCATGACCAAATCCGCCTCTTTTCCTCGGTCAAAAATATCCCCTACAATATGAATGTGGTCGATGATTAAATTTTGGATAACAGGAGCCACTTTTAATATAAAAGGAAGGGCCTCGTCTAATTCAATTAAATAATGAATCATGTTCTTAAAATAATTTGCTTGGTCACTGTATTGTAAATAGGTATAGATAAATTCTTCTAAGATATAGGCGTATTCTTCTGGGAATTTTTTACGCACTTTGGAACGCGTATACTTCGTTGAGACAAAACCAAGCAAAGTGATGAGCTGACGGATGACGCGCTCTTGGTAGTCTTTGTTATAAAATGGATAGTGTTGGGGATATTGAATAGCTTCTTCGGGATAGGCGATGAGTAGTGTGAGTTGGTTAATCTCGCTGTCATTGAGTTGGTCTTTAAAGCATTCAGTGATTTTTAGTTTTAAATTTCCCGCACAACTTCTCAAAATATAGTCAAATGCCGCAAATTCGCCATGGATATCACTTAAGTACAGTTCGGTGCCTTTAGGTAAGTTTAAGATGGCTTCTAAGTTGATTAGCTCAGTTAAGATAGCTTGGTTTTTCATAACATTCCTCCAATAATAAAATCACAGCTCGCTGAGGTGAAAGGCAAGCTGTGATTTTATTTTTTTATCAATTATAGTTGATCCATAATCGTAAAGGCGGTTTCCTCAATCGATTTTTCAGTGACATCAAGGACTGGAATACCAAGCTTTTCGAATAAGTCGTTGGCATACTTGATTTCCGCTTTAATTCGGTCAATATCACAGTAGTTGGCATCTTGATTTAAGCCCAGTGCTTGCAGGCGATTTTGGCGGATTTTAACCAAAGCTTCGGGTGCACAAGTTAAGCCAAACATTTTTTCTTTTGGTAGCGTATGAATGATTTCAGGGACAGGCACTTCAGGTATTAATGGCAGGTTGGCTGCTTTGATGGCTTTATTCGCTAAATACATCGATAAAGGTGTTTTGCTTGTTCTAGAAATCCCCAAAAGCACGACATCAGCATCGATAAATCCATGTGGGTCTTTGCCGTCATCGTATTTCACTGCAAATTCAATGGCACGGATACGGTTAAAGTAGTTGCTATTTAATGTGTGGACAGTTCCTGGTTTTTGGATAGGATCGATGCCCGTTTTTGAATGGATGGCTTCAAAAAATGGGTGCATCAAATCAATGTAAGGAATACTCGTTCTTTGTGCAAAATGACGAGCAGCTTGGGCTAATTCTGCGTTTACTAAAGTGCTGACCACAATCGCTTTATCATGAACAGCATCTCTTAAGATAGATAGCAGATGTTCTTCACTGTTCACAAATGGGAAACGATAATTATTCGCAACTTCAAGGTCTGGATATTGTGCTAATACGGCAGAAATCAGCTTTTGTGAGGTTTCTCCGATTGAATCTGAAATAGTGTAGATGGTTACTTTTTTAGTCATGTGCTTTGTTCCTCTTTTCCTTTATCGATTCAGTTCTGTCGCTTTGGCTTGTTCGACAATATAAGCTAAAATACGACTTTTTGTTATTTTACCAATGATTTTACGACTGTTTTCTTGGTCCACAACGGCCAGTGCTTCAGTGTCGTGTTGAATCATGAGTTGAGCGACTTCTAAAATATTCATTTCAGGCGTCACAGTAACTACATTAGCTAGTCGCGTCATGCAGACAGCAACCGGCGTTTGGTCATTGCTTGTGGTGAGCGATCCACGCAATAGGTCTTTTTGATTTAATGTGCCAATCAGTAGTTTTTGCTCATCGACAACAAAAATTGCGCGCACATTATACATAAATAGATTGGTAATCGCCTCACGAATGGGTGTGCTCTGTTCAATCAATAAAGGTGGAACCATCAATTCAGAAATCGCTGTATGAAAGGTTTCATCAAATAAAAATGGTTCGATTTGACTGCCAGCATAGGTATAACCAATTTTTGGAGCCGCTTGCAATATGCCTGCCAAAGTTAAAAAGGAGAGGTCACTGCGCAAAGTAGCTCGGGAAATGCCTAGTTCTTCAGCAATTTTTTCGCCGCTTAAAGGTTGTTGGGCCTTCACGATGTCTAGAATTTGCTGCTGACGAGGACTCAGTTCCATAAAATCCCTTCTTCCATATATGTGTCATATTAATTGTATTATAGCACATATATAAATTTAAACAAGTACATATTTACTAAAATAATACGTATAATAATAAAAAATAATTCAATAAAGTGCATATAAACAAAATAAGTGGTATAAAACAAAAACGCAAGAAAGCGATTAACTTCCTTGCTTTAGATGGTTTTTTCGATATTTGGCAGGATTGGTATGGTAGGTCGCGTGAAATTTTTGATAAAAATGAGTCTTATTATTTAATCCGATTGCTTGCATGATTTCTTCAATCGAATCGTTGGTATTTAACAGTAAAAATTGCGCTTGTTTCATACGATAATCGTTTACCAACTCACCAAATGAAAGCTGAGTCATCTGCTTAATTTTGGTGCTTAAGTAATTAGGATGATAATTTAGTTGCGTGCCTAATTCTTTTAAACTGATTTTTCCGTTGGTTTCCTCGATTTTACTAAGGACTTTCAGCAATAAGCTTTGTTCTTGGCTTAGCTTTTCGGGACCGACAAAAGGCACATTTGCTACTAATTCGGTAATTAATATTGGAATATATAAGCTAATCATGGTGTCGGCTAATTCTTGCTCTAGAAAATAGGTGTGGATCATTCGCTGCATGATTTCTTGCACATGCTCGTTTTGACTACTGTTAAATAACAAGTATCGACGGCTTGCATGGTTGGGCAATTGATTCATTAAGAATTCAAACACCAGGCTGTTTTTTTGATTGAGTGTACTTAGCCAGCTCAAATTTTGATTGGAATTTTTAAAGATAACATTAATTAAACAGTCCTTTTCACCTAGTGCTTCAATACTATGACTACTTCCTTTGTCTAATAATAGCACGCTTCCTGTATCCAATAA
Organism: Bacillota bacterium; assembly: GCA_023389005.1. Taxonomy (GTDB): domain Bacteria; phylum Bacillota; class Bacilli; order Lactobacillales; family Enterococcaceae; genus Enterococcus_E. Next base: position 5,833 of record JAEWFE010000096.1, on the reverse strand, counting down.
GATGCGTTTACCATTGATATTTTGATAACATTTTCCAGATAGCATGTAATTCATCTCTAAAAATTCATGTGTATGTGTTGGATAGGGGGCAAAACGATTATGTTTGCTTAAATAAATCGGATGTTTGTTCAAAAAATATTCTTTCGTGAAGGTCATCTGGTTTTTATTTTGACTTAAAGAGGCTTGGGGTAGGTCAAATACGAATTCCCCCTTGGACAGTTGTTGCTTTTCGATGGCATTGGGTGTGTAGAGATATTCTTCAATAATTGGATGCATTTTTTTCACCTCGAATCCATTATAACAGAATATATGAGATTTCGTTACTTTTTGTGAAGATTAGCCATTGTTTGTAAGCGTATTCTATTGGATGATAAACACGTAAAACAAGGACGGTACCTGAGAAAAGAAAGGAAGATCACTTTGACTAAAAATTATGTAGCAGTGGACATCGGTGCTTCCAGTGGGCGTTTGATGTTAAGTCAATTGATTGATGGCAAGATTACATTAAAGGAAATTCATAGATTTAAAAATGGCTTTACCTTTCAAGAGGGCCATGACCGCTGGAATATTGATCATCTATTAAAGGAAATTATCCTAGGTCTAGCTAAATTGAAAGAACAAGGAATTGATGAATGTATCTTAGGAATTGATACTTGGGCAGTGGATTATTGTTTGGTGGATGCACAGGGCAAATTGCTTGCTCAACCGGTTGCTTATCGTGATGCTAGAACGAATGAAGCGATAAAAAAATTCAGTGAAAACTATTCTTTAGATCGACTATATACGCGTACAGGCATTCAGCTACAACCTTTTAATACTTTATTCCAATTATTTGTTGAGGATCGTTCGTTGTTAGATAAAGCCGATAAATTATTGCTCATTCCTGATTATTTGGGTTATCAGTTAACTGGTAAGATGGTGACTGAAAAAACCAATGCTTCCACAACCCAGTTATTAAATGTGCATACGAAAGATTGGGATGAAGAATTACTTGAATATTTACATCTTTCAAAATCACTGTTTGCCCCATTGGTGGATGCGGGTACGACCCTTGGAGCATTACAGCTTGAAAAATTCGGTGATTATGATTTACCGAAAACCCAGGTTGTCAATGTTGCCAGTCATGATACCGCTTCGGCTATTATCGGTACACCAGGGCAATCTACTAACTGGGTATATTTAAGTAGTGGCACTTGGTCCTTGCTTGGTGTGGAAAGTAAGGTTGAAAATATCAGTAGAGAGGCTTTCTTGGTCAATTATACGAATGAATGGGGTGCTCATAATACGATTCGTTTCTTGAAAAATATTATGGGAATGTGGCTGATTCAAGAAGTGGCAAGAGAAGATCATTATGCGCATAGTTATGCTAAGTTAGCACAAATGGCAAGTGAAACATCAGCCTTTTCTCAATTGGTAGATGTCAATGAAGCGGCCTTTTTAAATCCGACGAGCATGACGCAAACTTTTAAAGATTATTGTCAAAAAACACAGCAGAAAGTTCCTACTACTTTGGCGGAAGTTGCACGTTGTGTGTATGATAATTTGGCTCTTTGTTACGCCTTTGAACTAGAACAATTGATGAAATGAACTCAAATGCAAGGCAAAGTCGATTGTCTGCATATTGTGGGTGGGGGATCTAATAATGCCTTTTTAAACCAATTAACCGCAGATGTGGCACAAATTAAAGTCATGGCTGGACCAGGAGAAGCCACCGCCCTTGGAAATATCATGATGCAAATGCTGAATCAAGGTGAGTTTGACTCTATCCAGACCGCACGGAAAGTATTGGCAGATTCATTTGATTATGCCATTTACTTACCACAGAAAAATTATGATGACGTTTTGGCAAAATATCGTGAATTAATAATTAAAAAGTGAGTCAACTAATTTATATATTGAAGATAAAATAATATTTATCAAAGTGAAAGGATGAATGAAATGACTACAGTTGCAGAAAAATATGCACAAGCAAAAGAACAATATGCGCAAATCGGTGTGGATACGGATGCAGCATTAAAAAAATTACAAGATGTGAAGATTTCGATGCATTGCTGGCAAGGCGATGATGTGAAAGGTTTCTTATTCCCTGATGGCGATTTAACAGGCGGAATTATGTCTACGGGTAATTATCCAGGCGCAGCGCATACTTCTCAAGAATTACGCCAAGATTTAGAAAAAGCATTCTCATTGATTCCAGGGAAACATAAATTGAATTTACATGCGATTTATCTTGATACAGATGAAAAAGTGGACTTAGATGAAATCGAACCACGACACTTTGAAACTTGGGTTAAATGGGCCAAAGAACAAGGAATTGGTTTAGACTTTAACCCAACGTTTTTCTCGCATCCAATGCTAAAAGATGGTTATACCCTTGCCCACCCAGATAAAGAAGTGCGTGATTTTTGGATTGAACATGGTAAACGCAGTCGTAAAATTGCTGCTTACTTCGGAAAAGAATTAGGCCAAACAAGTATTAACAATTTCTGGGTACCCGATGGCATGAAGGATAACCCAATCGATCGCTATACTCCTAGAAAACGTTTGATGGAATCTTTAGACGAAATTTTTGCGGAAAGCTTGCCAGAAGAATATACACAAGAAGCCGTAGAAAGTAAATTATTTGGAGTTGGCGCCGAAAGCTATACTGTGGGTTCACATGAATTTTACATGGGCTATGGTCTTACTCGGAATAAATTAATCTGCCTAGATTCTGGACATTTTCATCCAACTGAAGTGATTTCAAATAAACTTTCCTCATTAGCTTTGTTTAGTAAAGGCATAATGCTTCATGTGAGTCGTCCCGTACGTTGGGATAGTGACCATGTCGTGATTATGGATGACGAATTACAAGAAATCGCTAAAGAAATCGTTCGCAACGACCTGTTAGATAAAACGAATATTGGCTTGGACTTCTTTGATGCAACGATTAACCGTTTAGCTGCTTGGGTCATCGGTACACGTAATACGCAAAAAGCCCTACTTAAAGCCATGTTAGAACCAACTGAAAAATTAAAACAAATGGAATTAGACTTTGACTTCACGGCACGTTTAGCTTATACCGAAGAATTAAAAGACTTCCCATTTGCTGATGTGTGGAATTACTTCTGTGAAATCAATAATGTGCCTGTGGGACTTGCTTGGTATGATGAAGTTAAAAAATACGAAGAAGAAGTATTGTTAAAGCGCTAACAAAGGAGTATAATAACTAATGAAAGATGTAGTAAACGCAAAATTTGTACAAGAAATGATTGAAGTCACTAGCAATATGTATCGCTTAGGCTGGGATGAAAGAAATGGGGGCAATGTTTCTTACCTTCTTGATGAAGCCCAAGTAGCTGAAGTTTTGGATATTCATCATGTTATCCGTACATTGCCTTTAGCTTTTGATGCGAGCCAATTAGCGGGACGTTACTTTATCGCAACAGGTTCTGGTAAATACTTTAAAAATGTTGCTAGCAATCCAAGTGAGTGTTTAGGAATTTTCCGCATTGCTAAAGATGGTCGTCCCCTTGAATTGCTTTGGGGATTTGATAATGATAGCAAACCAACTTCAGAATTACCATCTCACTTGATGAGTCATATTGCTCGTTTAAGTGTGGATCCTGAAAACTGTATTGTCATGCACTGTCACGCGACACACTTATTAGCTATGATTTTCACCCACTCATTAGAAGAACGTGACTTTACTCGTACTTTATAGCAAATGTGTACGGAATGTTTAGTTGTTTTCCCAGAAGGTGTGAGTACAATTCCATGGCTAGTTCCTGGTACGAGTGAAATTGGTGAAGCAACAGCCGCAAAAATGAAAGAAACACGTTTGGTTGTATGGACATTCCACGGTATTTACGGCAGCGGGAAAGACATGGATGAAACATTTGGTCTCATTGAAACGGCCGAAAAAGCTGCACAAATTTATACATTAACTCAAGCACAAGGTGGCGTTAAGCAAACCATTTCTGATACTGATTTACACAACTTAGCCGATGCTTTTCATGTGACACCGCGTGCTGGTTATTTAGATTAAGAAAACTTCCCCAAATCAGATTTCTGAGGCGGGGCGTTCTCTTAAATTTATTAGTGAAAAATATCGCTATAATAATGATAGAGGATTTAAGAATTTGAGTGGATGGATAAATGATTTTGCTCAATTCTGAACAATAAATGATAGCAAGGAGATATTATTATGACAAACCGTATGATTCTAAACGAAACTTCTTATTTTGGTAAAGGAGCAATTCAACATATTCCTGAAGAAGTGACCAAACGCCAATTAAAGAAAGCTTTAATCGTTACAGATAAAGGATTAGTTAAAGCGGGTCTTTTAGCAAAAATTACTGATTTATTAGATGCGAACCAATTAGCATATGAAGTCTATGATGAAATTGTGCCAAATCCAACTGTTGCAGTAGTTAAAAAAGGGATTGAAGTCTACAAAGATAGTCAAGCCGATTATCTATTAGCTTTAGGTGGAGGTTCATCAATGGATACTGCTAAAGCAATAGGAATTATTATCAACAACCCTGAATTTAGCGATGTGGTGAGCCTTGAAGGGGTAGCACCAACGAAAAATCCGAGTGTCCCTATTTTAGCGATTCCGACAACTTCTGGTACAGCTGCTGAAGTAACGATTAACTATGTGATTACCGATGAAGAAAAGAAACGTAAATTTGTTTGTGTGGATGTCCATGATATTCCTGCGGTGGCATTTGTCGATAGTGAAATGATGCTAGGAATGCCTAAATCACTAGCTGCAGCAACTGGGATGGATGCGTTAACTCATGCGATTGAAGGGTATATTACAAAAGGTGCTTGGGAAATGACCGATATGCTTCACTTAAAAGCGATTGAAATTATTGCGCATTCCTTACGTCAATCAGTGGCTGGCGATTTAAAAGGTCGTGAAGAAATGGCTTTAGGTCAATATATTGCAGGGATGGGCTTTTCGAATGTTGGTTTAGGTCTTGTGCACGGAATGGCTCACCCTCTAGGCGCTTGGTATGATACGCCACATGGTGTAGCTAATGCAATATTACTACCAACTGTCATGGATTATAACAAAGAATATACAGGTGAAAAATATCGTGATATTGCTAAAGCGATGGGGGTTGCTGGTGTGGATGAAATGACTTTAGATGAAGCCAGAACAGCTGCCGTGGAAGCCGTTCGTCAATTAGGTAAAGATGTGGGGATTCCAAGTACTTTAACTGAAGTTGGATTCAAAGAAGAAGATATCGAATTAGTGGCTAAAGATGCCCTTAACGATGTCTGCACAGGCGGCAACCCACGCGACACCAACGTAGAAGAAATCATCGAACTATACAGATCTTTATTATAAGGTCGTGAAGCAGCTTGCTCAGACTTGAAGAAATTCGTGTGTTTACCTGCCACTGTAAAAATCGGATGAAAGGAGATTTTTACAAGTGGGAGGGCGAATTTCACAAAGTCTAGCTGCTGAACGCCGTGGATCAAAGATGTGAGCTGGGTCGGTCAGCTCCAAGCAGCTCGGAAAGGCAGAGTGACTTACTTAGTTGTGAGTCCAGTGCAAAGTTTTCGTTCCTAAAAATCAGCAAAAGTCCTGGTGTATTACTGGGGCTTTTTGCGTAGTGTGATAAAATTTTTCTATATCTTAGAGTTTTACAACATTTGTCGAGTTTTGTTGTTTGCATTTCTAAATTTTTTTATCTAAACTAAATACGTAATCAAGAAATGAAAGGAATTAACAACTTATGAAAAACATTTTATTTATCGTTGGTTCATTACGTGAAGGTTCATTTAACCATCAGTTAGCCACTAAAGCAGAACAAGCATTAGTAGGTAAAGCAAACGTTAC
>JAEWFE010000082.1 GCA_023389005.1 Bacillota bacterium | reverse complement strand
GAAAATTATTATTACACTTTTACTAATGGTTAGTGTATCTGTTATTTGTATTTTCGGGTATAAATATTCTCAACGTCATACAGATACACAATCAAAAGATGTCATTGAAAATTTTGTTGAAAATGTGGATCAACAATATGATCAAGTAAATAAAAAAGTGGCTGCAGGTTACTTAAACAAAGAAAAGGTATTTTTAGCCAAAGATTTAGATCAAAAGAAATTAGATGATATCCAACAAAGTATCAATAATTTTGAAAATGAATATAATGCTGCTTTAGCCAATCTAAAAAGTTTGAATTCTGATGATTTAGCGTCCTATCAATCACAAGTTCAAGCTGAAAAAGATAAAGTGAATCAATTACTAGCAAACTTCCAATCATTACAAAAGAAATTTGCTAGTCAAAAAGCGATTAATGATTTATTTGAACATCCATTTTTGACAGGTGATAAGCAAAATAAGGAAGTATTGATTACGGCGTCTTTAAAACAAGCTGATTTTGATCAAGTGAAAAAAGCAAATTATACCAAAGATGCTAAAGACGATTATCAAAAAGCATTAAATCAAGGGTTAGATATTGCTGAAGAACAAATCAAAGCTGTGACTCAAGCTAAAGACCTATATAATCAATTGTATAAAGATAAGACTGTGACTGAACAAGCAAATCAAGCAAACTTAGACCAAGTCAAACAATTGATTAGTCAAATTAAAAATCCAAAAATTAGAGATAGTTTTACTGAAGGCTTACAAGCAATCGAAGCTACAGTCCAAACCCAAGCGACTACACAAGCCGAAACAACAACTGATTCAGCTACAAATACTGATGGCACGATGAATCAAAATACAACGATGTATAATAACACTACACCCAATTATAATTATGGTGGTAATACTGGTGGGCAACAAAATAATCCACCAGCAGGAAATGGCGAGAATACGGGTGGAACTGGTAACCAAAATAATCAAGGACAACAAGCAGGTGGGAACCAAGATACTGGTGCTGATACTGGTACCGGTAGTAGTGAAGAACCTACTCCATCCACACCAGATCCAGAAACGCCACAAAACGACAATGAGTTTATTGGCGAAAATGGTGGGAATTTTACTTGGAATGAGTAATTTACATTGACATCTTATGCAAAATTACCTATACTATGAAAAGTAAAGGATATGGTATTTAAGATAGTTGTTCTAGAGAGTCTTATCGTGGTGGAAGTAAGATACAGCCGTTAAATATTGCTCCCTTTATTCCTTTGGTAGAAATATCAACGTGAATCTAGCGTTAATAGATATAAAGAGGTAATGATCAGACATCATTGCAAGCAGGGTGGTACCGCGAGTTTCGTCCTTGCATGCAGTGATGTCTTTTTAATTTTAAAGAAAGTAGGAGAATTATGAAAGAATTATCTAGTGCTCAAGTGCGCCAAATGTTTTTAGACTTTTTTAAATCAAAAGGTCATAATATCGAACCAAGTGCATCTTTAATCCCAGTTAACGACCCAACACTATTATGGATTAACTCTGGGGTTGCGACATTAAAAAAATATTTTGATGGTTCAATTGTTCCTGAAAATCCAAGAATTACCAATGCGCAAAAATCTATTCGTACCAATGATATTGAAAACGTAGGGAAAACAGCCCGTCACCATACGATGTTTGAAATGCTAGGAAACTTTTCAATTGGTGATTACTTCAAAACAGAAGCCATTCACTGGGCTTGGGAATTTTTAACTTCACCTGAATGGATGGCCTTTGATCCAGAAAAACTTTATGTGACTGTTTATCCAAAAGATACAGAAGCAAAACGTATTTGGCATGAAGAAGTTGGTCTACCTAAAGATCATATCGTGGAAATTGAAGATAATTTCTGGGATATTGGTGCTGGTCCAAGTGGTCCGGATACAGAAATTTTCTATGACCGTGGTCAAGAATTTAATAATGTAGCTGAAGATGACCCAGAAAACTATCCTGGTGGCGAAAATGAACGTTACTTGGAAATTTGGAATCTTGTCTTTTCAGAATTCAATCATAAACCAGATGATACGTATGAACCACTTCCTCATAAAAATATTGATACGGGGATGGGGCTTGAACGAATGGTTTCTATCGTCCAAAATGCACCAACCAACTTTGAAACTGACCTATTTATGCCAATTATTAAAGAAGTGGAAAAATTAAGTGGTACCGTTAAATATGGTCAATCACCATTAACAGATATTTCATTTAAGGTAATTGCTGACCATATTCGTGCCTTATCTTTTGCGATTGGCGATGGTGCCTTACCGTCAAATGAAGGCCGTGGCTATGTTTTACGTCGTTTATTACGTCGTGCGGTCATGCATGGTCAAAAACTAGGCATTAAGCAAGCTTTTCTATATCAATTAGTCCCAGTTGTTGGAAAAATTATGGAAAGCTACTATCCTGAAGTTCTTGCTAAAAAAGACTTTATTGAAAAAGTTATCAAAAACGAAGAAGAACGCTTCCACGAAACGATCAATGAAGGTCTGGCTATCTTAAACCAAGTCATCGCCCAATTAAAAGAAAATCACGAAGATACTTTGCAAGGTAGTGATATTTTCCGTCTATATGACACTTATGGTTTCCCAGTTGAATTAACGGAAGAAATTGCCAGTGATGAAGGATTTAAGATTGATCATGCGGGATTTGAAGTAGAAATGAAAGCCCAAAGAGAACGTGCACGTAATGCTCGTAGCAAAGAATTATCTATGGGGGTTCAATCTGCCTTATTGACTGATATTAAGGTTGAAAGTGAATATGTCGGTTATGAAGTATTAGAAGCTGAAAGTGAATTATTAGTTTTAATCCAAGACGAAGCGATTGTCGATAGCGTTTCTGAAGGTGAAGTTCAAGCGATTTTTGCTCAAACACCATTCTATGCTGAAATGGGTGGTCAAATTGCTGATACCGGAGATATTATAGATGGTAGTGGACAAGTGGTCGCTCATGTAACTGATGTGAAGAAAGCACCAAATGGCCAATTCTTACATGCACTTGAAGTAAAAGAAGCATTGACTGTGGGGCAAGCTTACCAATTAGTAGTTGATAAAGCGCGTCATAACCGTATTATCAAAAATCACACTGCAACCCACCTATTACACAAAGCCTTAAAAGAAGTATTAGGAAGCCATGCAAATCAAGCGGGTTCTCTTGTAACACCGGATCATTTACGATTTGACTTTACGCATTTTGGTCAAGTAACTCCTGAAGAATTAATTCGCATGGAACGCATTGTAAATGAAAAAATTTGGGAAGCTTTACCTGTGGTTACAATTCAAACAGATATTGATTCTGCTAAACAAATGGGCGCTATGGCTTTATTCGGAGAAAAATATGGTCAATTTGTACGCGTGGTGAATGTGTCTGACTGGTCCATTGAATTATGTGGTGGTAATCATGTGTCGAATACTGAAGAAATTGGTATCTTCAAGATTGTTGCTGAATCAGGTATCGGAGCTGGCGTACGTCGTATTGAAGCTGTAACAAGTAAAGCAGCTTATGAATTGCTTGAAAATCAAGAGCAAATCTTAAAACAAATTGCAAGTTTAGTTAAAGCACCACAATATAAAGAAGCTACAACTAAAGTAGAACAACTACAACAACAATTACGTGAAGTACAAAAAGAAAACGAAGCACTGGCAAGCAAATTAGCAAACCAACAAGCTGGCGATGTGTTTAAAGATGTCAAAGTTATCAATGATGTCAAATATATTGCTGCTAAAGTGCAAGTGAAAGATATGAATCAATTGCGTCAACTTGCTGACCAATGGAAACAAAAAGCCATTTCTGATGTGTTAGTTTTAGCGACAGAAAATGATGGAAAAGTAAATCTTTTAGCTGCTGTAAGTCCAAATGGTTTAGAAAAAGGAATTAAAGCAGGTGACTTAATTAAAGCTATTGCACCAAAAGTTGGTGGTGGCGGTGGTGGCCGTCCGGATATGGCCCAAGCTGGTGGTAAAAATCCAGCAGGCATTCCGGATGCATTAAATGAAGTGGCAAACTACTTAGCAAAATAAATAAAAGAAGAAGCTCAGTAAAGAGAGCTTCTTCTTTTTTATGGATTCATGATTTTTCTTAATCTGAACATTTGATACGTTTGGCTAAGTGCTAAACAAAAGAACAGCAGCGCAGTTAACCTAATCGCTTTAAAATGATAATGATGACTAAGTATGGCAATAGTAAAAGCCCCAGCGAAAAACGCCATCACAACAAATAAATAATGGAAAAATTGACGTAGATTTTGCTCTTTCCCATGTTCGAGATAATCGAATAAATTCGTTGCCATTGATTTTAAATTGCCTGTAGTCATAATACTGGTATAACTCATGCCGTTAATCCGTTCAAAACTACACCATTGCATCGCCGTAGCAAACGAAATAATAATGGTAATCACGGTAATCGGCAAGTCTACAATAAACAAACTTAACATAAAAAATACTAATGTTTCAAAATATAGAATACCTAGACGCCAAAATGGATGATTTTTTTTGCGAAAATAGCTTACTAAAAATTTTGTCAAGATAATCCCTAAAAAGAAAAATAGCGTAGATAATAATTTCTCGCCAACTAAAGTAAACTCGCCCTTAACAGCATCGATAATTGCTAACACGAGATTACCTGTTTGTGTGGCAGCGAAAGTATTGAAATGATAATATGTAAATGCATCAATGCCCCCGCCAATAAAAGTCAAGAGTAAGCCAACAAAGCGGTTTTCATGGAATGTGGTTTCCATTTTTTCAACTCCTTCAATTCATGCCTTATTAGCTTTAGAATAGAATAGTT
>JAEWFE010000296.1 GCA_023389005.1 Bacillota bacterium | reverse complement strand
GTAATATATCTATGTTTTAAATTCATGTTAAACCTTCTCAATTCATAATATTATATTCAATATTTATCTTTTCCCTACCTAAATATAATGCCATAAATTGAAAAAAAATGCATTGAAAAATCAACAGAATAAAGAAAAAATTAATGCCAATTCAATGTATTTTTCCACTCTTTCATATTTCTCATAGAAAATTATGACACAGAGATAGTTTTGTCTAAAAGTAGCAAAAAAAAGACAGCGCTCTGATTTGAGCTACTGCCTTTTAAACTATAATTTTTCTTCATAAAAACGTCCAAGAATTTGAACATTTTCCGCAATACTCACAAAGGCATGCGGATCTGATTCTTTCATCGCCGTTCTCAACATAGGTAGCTCATAGCGAGTCACAACCGTAATTAAGACGGTTTGTTTCTCATGACGATAGGCTCCTTCTGCTTCATGAATAATCGTAATTCCTCGTCGCATCTTTTCTTGGATGTGCTCAATGACTTCATTTGGAAAACGAGTAATAATTGTTACTTGCATTTTCTTTTGTTTGGTAAACACTGCATCTGTCACTTTGCCACATACAAAAATAGCTAAAGCAGAATAAAAGGCATAGGCCCAACCAAACAAGATTCCGGCAACAAACATAATACAAATATTAAAAAAGATTGAAATCGAACCGACTGATTTTCCTGTTTTTTTACGTAGTGCAATACTAATAAAGTCTAGCCCACCAGAAGATAAACCATTTCTCAGTGCATAGCCAATTCCAGCTCCCATCACTGCACCACCGAAAATCGCGCAAATAATAGGATCTTTGGAAAGGACTTCTTCTGGTAATAATTGGGTAAAAAGAGACGTTAATACAACCGTAATCCCTGTAAAAATGGTAAATTTATGACCAATCTTAAACCAACCTAATAAAAATAAAGGGACATTTAGCAATAATAATCCTAATGAAACCGGGATGGTCACTGGCAAATAATGACTGGATAAGGTAGTAATGATTTGCGCAACACCAGTAATCCCACTAGAATAAATCTGCCCTGGTTGATAAAAACAATTAATCGAAATCGCCGCTAACAATGCATAAACGATTGCAAACGAGAATTTCTGTGCATAATCTGCATGCGGAAATAGATTAAAAAATTTCTGTGCCATGATAACCTTCTCACTTTTTATTTATTCAAGCACATTATACTCCTACCTAATAAAAAAAAGTCATTTATGAAAAAAAACTAATTTTCATAAATGACTTTTAGGAATATTTAAATTTTATTAGGCAAACCTAGTCTTCTTCCACACTGGTTACATCGATGTTTAACTCGAATAATTGTAATGGAGAAACAGTACTTGGTGCTTGAGACATAGGATCCACTGCACGACCATTTTTCGGAAAGGCGATAACTTCACGGATATTGTCTTCCCCTGCTAACAACATAACAAAGCGATCTAACCCTAAAGCAATTCCACCATGTGGAGGGAAACCATAGTCAAGTGCATCTAATAGGAAGCCAAATTGTTCTTGCATTTCACGACGAGAGAATCCTAATGCTTCAAACATTTGCTCTTGAACTTCTTTTTGATAGATACGTAATGAGCCGCCACCTAATTCATAACCATTTAAGACGATATCATAAGCTTGAGCATGGACTTTAGATGGATCGGTGGCTAATAATGGAATATCGCTTTCTCTTGGTAAAGTAAATGGATGGTGCGCAGAAACATAGCGACCTTCTTCTTTATCATATTCAAATTGTGGCCAGTCAACCACCCATAGGAAGTTAAATTTAGATTCATCGATTAAGCCTAATTCTTTACCTAATTTCAAACGTACAGCCCCTAATGAAGCACATACGACATCAAAGCTATCTGCGCCAAACATCAATAAGTCGCCTACTTCAGCATTGGTTGCAGCGACGATTTTTTCTGTTGCATCGCCTAAGAACTTCGCGATTGGCCCTTTCAAACCATCTGCTTCGACTTTCAACCATGCCAAACCTTTTGCCCCATATTGACCGGCAAATTGACCTAGGTTATCCATATCTTTGCGTGAATATTTATCGGCAGCGCCTTTGGCATTTAAGGCTTTGACTACCCCACCATTTTGTAAAGCCATTTGGAATACTTTGAAATCAATATCTTTGACCACTTCAGAAATATCTACTAATTCCATGTCAAAACGTGTATCTGGCTTATCGCTACCGTAACGATTCATCGCTTCATCATAAGTCATGCGTGGGAAAGGTAATGTCACTTCCATGCCCTTGACGTCTTTCATCACTTTAGCAATCATGCCTTCTGTTAGTGTTTGGATTTCTTCTGCACTTAAGAAAGAAGTTTCCATATCCACTTGGGTAAATTCTGGTTGACGGTCTCCACGTAAGTCTTCATCACGGAAACAACGAACGATTTGGTAATAACGGTCAAAACCAGCATTCATTAATAATTGCTTAAAGATTTGTGGTGATTGTGGTAAAGCATAAAAATGACCTGGATGTACGCGAGATGGTACTAAATAGTCGCGAGCTCCTTCTGGCGTTGATTTGCCAAGATAAGGTGTTTCAATATCTAAGAAATCATTACTATCTAAATAAGTACGAATCGCACGGGTTACTTGATTACGTAAAATAATATTTTGTGTCATTTTTGGACGACGTAAATCTAAGTAGCGATAACGCATGCGTACTTCATCGCTTGTTTGTTGATCATCTTCAATTGGAAATGGTGGTGTTTTTGCTTTGTTTAAAATCGTAATGTCTGAAATCATCACTTCGACACCACCTGTGACGATTTTTGGATTCACTGCTTCTGGCGCACGTGCAATGACTTCACCAGTTACTTCAATCACATATTCACTACGGCATTTATCCGCAATTGCCCATGCTTCTTTAGACACTGCTGGATTAAATACGACTTGGACAAACCCTTCTCTATCTCTTAAATCGATAAAGATAACGCCTCCTAAGTCACGACGTTTTTGAACCCAACCTTTTAATGTTACTGTTTGGCCAATTGTTTCATTTGAGACTTGACCACAATATAATGTTCTTGTTGCCATTATGATTTACTCCTTTTCTGTCTGCATCATTTCTTGATAAACTGTTTCAAATTGTGTTTGAATTTGAGTCAGTGGATAAGCTTTTTCTACACGAGTGGCTAAGTTTTTCACGTTAACCACACCGTTTGCTAGTTCTGTTTCGCCAATAGTTAATACTAATTGTGCATTTAACTTATCAGCTGTCTTAAATTGGGCCTTCGCTTTACGATTCATCACATCGCGTTCAGCACTAAAGCCGGCTTGACGAATACTTTGCACGATTTGTAAGGCTTCAATATTGGTTGCTTCCCCTAAAGAAACGACATAAGCATTTAGCGGTTTTTGTGCAGCTAAAGTAATGCCTTGTGCTTCTAAAATCATTAATAAACGTTCAAAGCCCATTGCAAAGCCAAAACCAGCTGTTTCAGGACCGCCTAATTCAGCGACCAATTGATTGTAACGGCCACCGGCACAAATAGTAGATTGGGCACCCATTTTTGGATCATCGCTCATAATTTCAAAAATCGTATGGGTGTAGTAATCCAAACCACGGACCATATTGCTATCAATTTCATAAGCAATGTTTAAGGCGTCTAGCATCTTCGTCACAGCTTCAAAGTGTTTTTGGGCCGTTTCAGATAAATAGTCTAAAATAGATGGTGCCCCAGCAACCACCGCTTTATCTTTTTCATCCTTACTATCTAGCACACGCAATGGATTTTCTAATAAACGACGATTAGAATCGGCACTCAATTGTTCTTTAAATGGGGTTAAATAATCAATCAACGCCTGACGATAAGCCGTGCGTGTTTCTTGATCACCTAATGAATTAATCACTAAGCGTAAATCTTTAATCCCTAATTCACGGAAAAATTGTAAAGCCATCGCCATCGTTTCAACATCTGTGGCTGGATTATCCGAACCAAAGACCTCTACACCAATCTGATGGAATTGACGTAAACGACCTTTTTGGGGACGTTCATAACGAAACATTGGGCCCATATAGTAAACTTTGTAAGGTTTTTGATGTTCTGGACCAAATAATTTATTTTCCACAAAAGAACGGACAATAGGTGCAGTGCCTTCTGGTCGTAAAGTAATATGACGATCTCCTTTATCATGGAAATCATACATTTCTTTTGTCACAATATCCGTCGTATCGCCTACACTTCTTGAAATGACTTCGATATGTTCAAAAATTGGTGTGCGGATTTCGTGGAATTGATATTGGTTAAATAATTTTCTAGCAGTTTGTTCAATTGTTTGCCATTTTTCTGATTCACCTGGCAAGATATCATTGGTACCTTTTGGACGTTGGTAAGCCATAATTTCCTCCTTAAAGTCTTTTTAACAAATAAAAAAGCCCTTGAAGCCATATTGCTACAAGGACGAATCATCGTGGTGCCACCTATTTTCAGTGTAAAATCAAAACTTTACACCCTTCAAACGATTAACGCTCGTACACGGAATAGCTTTTTACTACTCATCTCCAGACTGTTCTTCAATATCACTTGCTTAAGCTACTTTCAGCCTAGGGTAGCTCTCTCTTGAAAGTCGAACATGATATTTACTCTTTTCTTTCGCTGACTTTTTCTATATCAGCTTTTACAATACGTGATATCTC
>JAEWFE010000218.1 GCA_023389005.1 Bacillota bacterium | reverse complement strand
GTTTTTGAACTGTTACTTCCTTTATTTATGGCCAAACTAGTTGACCAAGGAATCAGTAAGCTAAATATTCCCATTATTTGGCAAACAACACTAGAAATGATTTTGATTTCGATCATTGGTTTTATCTTTGCCATCATTTGTCAATATTATGCTTCTGTAGCTTCTCAAGGATTAGGAACTGAGCTGAGAAATGTCTTGATGAAAAAAATCAATACGCTAAATCATCAAGAGCTAAATCATTTTGGAACTGAAAGCTTGATTACACGTCTAACCAACGATGTCACTCAAATTCAGTGGGCATTAGCTATGTTAATTCGCCTCGTCTCCAGAGCACCCTTTTTAAGTATCGGTGCAGTGATTATGGCTTTTAGTATTGATCTTCAAGCGGGATTCATCTTTTTAGCTGTCTTACCGATTTTTTGTCTACTATTATATTTCATTATGACGCGTTCTTTTCCAATGTATCAAAAAGTGCAGGAAAAATTGGATCAACTTAACCAAGCTGTGGCCCAAAACTTAAGTGGGATTCGCGTCATTCGTGCCTTTGTTAGGACAAAAGATGAAGTCGCTCAATTTAATCAAGGGGTCGACGAATTATCAGATGCTTACTTACGGGTTACCCAACTCTCTGCTTTATTATCGCCGGCAACAACCTTGGTGATGAATTTGGGGATTGTTGGTATTTTTCTTATTGGTGGGCAAAAGGTCAATCTCGGACATCTACAGGCTGGGCAAGTACTTGCATTGGTCAATTATATGAATCAGATGCTACTAGCTTTAATCATTGTCGCTAATTTGGTCATTTTATATACCCGTGCGCATGCTTCTGCTAAACGGATTAATGAAGTGCTAGATGTGCCTAGCGTTCAAGAACAGATTACTGAGGACTTTCCGACACCTAATCAAGCACCCATTTTTGCTTTTCATGATGTTGATTTTCGCTATGGTCCTAAATTTGGTTTAGCCTTAAAACAGTTAAACTTTGCCATTCAAAAAGGAGAAACCATCGGAATTATCGGAGCTACCGGAAGTGGGAAAACGAGCTTGATTTCACTTTTACCACGCTTTTATGAAATTGCCGGTGGTGTGATTCAGTATTATGGTACAGATATCCAGGCAATCGATAAACATCAATTACGTGAACAAATCGCGCTTGTCCCACAAACAAGTGTCCTCTTCAACGGGACGATTCGTGAAAATTTACAATGGGGAAAAGTCGATGCCACCGATGAACAATGTTGGCAAGCCTTAGAAATTGCTCAAGCGAAAGAATTTGTTGAGACTTTGCCTGAAGGATTAGACACGCCGATTTTTGAAGGTGGAAAGAACTTCTCCGGTGGGCAAAAGCAACGACTAACTATCGCCCGTGCCTTGATTAGTCAACGGCCAATATTAATTTTAGATGATTCATTGAGTGCACTTGATTATCAAACGGATTTGAACTTGAGACAAGCCTTACAAAAATTAGATTGTACGACCCTCATTATTTCCCAAAGAATCCGCTCTATCCAAGGTGCTGATCAAATCTTAGTCTTAGATAATGGCGCCTTGGTTGGTTGCGATACCCATGAGCAGTTGTTAGCTACTTGTCCGACTTATCAAGAAATTTATCAAGCACAACAGGAGGATGAAGCATGAGACAAAGAAAAATGAATGCCCAATCAATGAGTGCTTTTATGCCTTATTTACGTCGTTTTCGTCTACAAAATTGGACGGCTTTAGCTTTAGGCATTTTGAGTGGTATTTCTAGTGTGCTACTTACCTATGCCATTGGTCAGATTATCGACTTGATGATTGGACTCGGTAAAATAGAATTTTCCCTAATCTATCGTGCCATTGGTTTCTTCTTATTATTGGTAGTCATCAATGTGCTCGGGCAATATTTTATTCAACGTATCGGTAATCGTGTGGCCTATTTAAGTGTTGCTAACCTACGTAAAGATACCTTCTTACATCTTAATTCATTACCAGTGAGTTATTATGACCGCACACCTCATGGAAATATTATGAGTCGCTTTACTAATGATATGGATAATATTTCAGCTGCGATTCAAGCCATTTATACCCAAGTTTTCTCTGGTGGGACGATTGTAGTGATTTCACTTGGGATGATGTTTTACCTAAACGTATGGTTAACATTGGTCGTGTTAATTGCAACACCGATTATTGTGATGAGTAGTTGGGTGGTTGCCAAACTATCACAAAAAAACTTTGTTGCCCAACAATCTATTCTAGGGGATATGTCGAGTTTTATTACCGAAATGGTCGGCAATCAGAAAATTGTTAAAGCTTTCCAACACGAAACGATAAATCAACAAAAATTTGAAGAAATGAATCGAATTCTTTACGTAAAAGGTAAAAATGCCCAATTTTCATCTGCTATTGCCAATCCACTTTCACGCTTTGTCGATCACCTGGCTTATGTAGCAGTAGGTTGTGTTGGTGGGCTATTAGCAATTAAGCATCCCGAACTTGTCAGCATCGGAACTGTTTCAAGCTTTACGATTTATTCGAGTCAATTTTCAAAACCTTTTATTGAATTGACGGGACTCACTACCCAAATTCAAAGCGCGATGGCGGGGATGGAACGCACCATTGAGTTATTGGCCCAAAAACCATTGAAGGAAGAAGCCTCACTTACCTTACCGCCTATTCAAGGAAAAGTTGAATTTCAACATGTGGATTTTCGTTATGTCCCTTCCCAACCTTTAATTGAGGATTTCAATTTTATTGCTCAACCTGGACAAACGATTGCCATTGTTGGTAAAACTGGGGCGGGTAAATCTACATTGGTGAATTTATTGATGCGCTTTTATGAAGTCAATAGTGGAAAAATCCTAATTGACGGTGTGGATATTGCAAAAGTAAAACGTGATGAATTAAGAAAGAATTTTGGCATGGTGCTTCAAGATACGTGGATTTTTGATAGTACTTTACGTGAAAATCTCGTTTTTGGTCGTCCAGA
>JAEWFE010000210.1 GCA_023389005.1 Bacillota bacterium | reverse complement strand
GATAATAATCATAGTAAATTGCGTTTAAGACGGAAAATGCTGATAAAATCGAAACCTCATGTTCAGCACTTTGTCCACCATATAGTAATGTGATCTTCACAAATATTTCCTCCTATTAATCTGGTGTATTGCTAAAAACGCTTTGCTCTTGGCTATTTTATCACAAATTCAAGCAAAAATATAGAAAACTCGTAAAAATTAACCTAATTTATCACGGACAATAAAAAATTACGTAAATTCACTTTAAAAAATGCCCGGCCAGATTGTGTAAATGTTTTAGGACCTTTTGTTTTCAGCCTAGCTTTTCGCATCTTTTCAGAAAGATACCGTTGCTCGAGTAAAAAATCAATCGTTTCTGGCAAATATTGATTTCCTGAATGATGAAAAACAGCCAAACATTTATTCATCGCCATCGAAGCCAATCCATAATCGTGCGTAATTAGTATATCATCCGTTTTTAACTGATTCATAATTGCATAGTCAGCTTGCTGCGCTCCTTTATCAACATAAACAAATTGAACATAACTAGGGTATTCTTTTGTCGTATAATGCGCAACACTTGTTACAATTAAAATTGGCAAATCAAAGTTAGCAGCCAGACTTATCGCTTCTTCCTTGACTGGACAACCATCGCCATCAATCACAATACGCATCATACATCCCCCCATTACTCTGGTTCTATTCTTAAGCAAATTATACCATATTCCTCCATTTATCACACAAAGCAGCAACTCAAATAAAAATCGCACCGAACTTTTTTGAATGAAAACTAACTCTAATCATCTATCTCCCAACAATCCAAATATAAAGAAACGAGGACAATCATTTATACTTTATTGCGTTCAAACGTTTTGAGAAATCGAGCTGATAATGAGTATCATACACCAATGATTTTCAAATCGAGTCATGAAAAAATCATAACTATTGAATGCTGTTGAGTGTTTACACAATTTGAAATTATTTCCTTAAACTAATCATTTTTTCAACAAAAAAACCTACCCCATCAATCAGAGGTAGGCTATCCAGAACTAGAAAATTAGCCGAGATTTCCTTTTCCACAATGAAATCTCCAACACCTGCAATCCGGCAGTATATGTGTTGCTGGCTGCGTTTGCGAAATCATCTATCGCATTCGGCTCATCGCATGGCTCTACTTTACCACAAGTCATACACAATAGCTAGAAAAAAAGACAAATTGGAGTCGTTTTCTTTCAGATTCAGCTGTTTTTTTCTTGTTTTTAACTAGCTTTTTACTACAATTTTCATTATAATTAAAGGCAGTGTAAAAAGCGTGAAAGAGGTAATAAAATGTCCAAGAAAAAGCCGATCATTATTGGAGTAAGTGGTGGTTCAGGAAGTGGAAAAACAAGTGTCAGTCGAGCTATTTATAATCATTTTCCCAATCACTCAATTATGATGTTAGAGCATGACTCTTATTACAAAGATCAAAGTCATCTAACCTTTGAAGAACGATTAAAAACAAATTATGACCATCCTTTTGCATTTGATACAGACCTTTTAATCGAACATCTAGAAAAACTTTTAAACTACGAAACAATTGAAAAACCAGTATATGACTATGTCGCTCATACTAGAAGTACTGAAACAATTATCCAAGAACCTAAAGAAGTTATTATTTTAGAAGGCATCTTGATATTGGAAGATAAACGTTTGCGTGATTTAATGGATATTAAAATTTATGTGGATACCGATGACGATATTCGCATCATCCGCCGAATTAAGCGTGATATGGTTGAACGCGGCCGTACCCTAGACTCTGTGATTGAGCAATATTTAGGAGTCGTTAAACCGATGTATCACCAATTTATCGAACCAACTAAACGTTATGCTGATGTGATTGTCCCTGAAGGTGGCGAAAATCATGTCGCAATTGATTTGATTAATACAAAGGTTGCTACTTATTTCCAAAAAGCTTGATTCATTCAGGCTTTTTTCTTTTTAAAAAAACCAGCCCAACGTACGGACTGGTTCTCTATTATAATATTTGATAAATCTCATCTAATGTTTGAATTGTATGTGTTGGCTGGATATTTGCCTTTTGCTGATTGGCATTTAACCAAATCGTATCAATACCGGCATTTTTTCCACCTTGAATATCTGACGAAAGAGAATCTCCAATGATGACTGTTTTTTCCAAATCCACAGGTGCAATCTTGTTAAACACGTGTTGGAAAAACTCAATGCGTGGTTTTTGATATCCAATGGTTTCAGAGACAAAGATTTCTTTAAAATACGGCAATAATTGGGCAGCCTCTAACCGTTGATATTGCGTTTTAGCCACACCATTCGTCACAACATACAGATTAGCCTTATCGGATAAATCAGCAATAATTTCCAAACTATTACCTAATCTTTGAGCACCTTGATTTAAATAATGACGATATTCTTGTTCCATCGCCTGACTATCCACTTTTTTACCTAGCTGTTCGAAAAATAAGCCAAAACGCGTATTTAACACCTCTTCACGTGTGCGTTTATTTTCCTCATAGTCTTTCCATAATTGCTGGTTTAAAATTTGATAGCTACTTAATAATTCATCAGTTAATTCATAACC
>JAEWFE010000175.1 GCA_023389005.1 Bacillota bacterium | reverse complement strand
AAAGCCACTGCCTCAGCATCTTTACCTAATTCTTTTTGTAAGTTCGCAAATGCAATCGCTGCACCAATTGCATCAGTATCTGGATTTTGATGTCCGAAAACTAAAATTTTTGACATTTTCTCCACTCCAATCTATTTTATCTAATCATCATGATAACAAAAATAGAGAAAGAATCAATATAAAAATCAATTCTTTCTCAAAAAAATTAGTGCACTAAATAGCCCTTATATCGGTCAACATGTAACAATTCACGCGCATTTTTAATTCGATCTTGTTCTGGTGGATTAATCCCTTCCAATGGATATTCTAAACCGAGTTTATCCCATTTAAATTTACCCATTGTATGATAAGGCAATACTTCCACTTTTTCGACATTATTTAAAGTTTGAATAAACGCATCCAAACGAATCAAGAATTCATCATAATCGGTTCTTTGAGGAACTAAGACATGACGAATCCAAACGGGTTGACCGACATCAGACAAATATTGAGCCATTTCTAAAATATTGTCATTACTTTGACCAGTTAATTCTTTATGGCCTTGATTATCAATGTGTTTAATATCAAACAAAATCAAATCAGTATATTGAAGTAATTCATTAAATTTGCTAAAAAATGGTTCTTCTTTGGTAAATGGTTTCCCACAAGTATCAATTGTGGTATGAATACCTAGTGCTTTAGCCTTTTTAAATAAATCTAATAAAAAGTCCAATTGAAGTAATGGCTCGCCACCACTAACGGTAATACCGCCATCTTTGCCCCAATAAGCACGAAATCGTAAAGCTTCTTCTAATACATCATCAGCCGAACGTTCCTTTGAAGTATCGGTTTTCATCTTCCATGTATCTGGATTATGACAAAATTGACACCTCATTTTACACCCTTGAGTAAATACAACAAAGCGTACTCCAGGGCCATCTACGGTACCAAAATTTTCTGTGGAATGTATCATCCCTAATGCTGAATCTGACATAATCTTACTTCCTTCCAATCTTTCTTGACTTAACTACAACGGATAAATCAAGAAAAGCAACGAATTTTTCATCAAAATAGCCGAAACCATAGGATGAAATCTAGAAAAAAAGGATGACAATCAACTTGCCATCCTTTCAAAAATCAACAAATGATTATAATCTATCGTGAGAAGTTCTTGAAATAACATCTGCTTGTTGTTCAGGAGTTAAATCACGGAACTTAACTGCGTAACCAGATACACGAATTGTCAAGTTTGGATATTTTTCTGGATGAGCTTGTGCATCTAGTAATAATTCATTTGTAAATACGTTAACGTTTAAGTGGTAACCACCTTTATCGAAGTAACCATCTAAGACATTACGTAAGTTTGCAATACGAGTTGCATCATCTTTACCTAATCCACTAGGGTTAATTGTTTGAGTATTTGAAATACCATCTAATGCGTTACGGTAGTTCAAACGAGCAGTTGAGTTAAGTGATGCTAATAATCCATTCTTTTCACCTAAGAATTTACCATCACGATAACTTGGGTTAGCACCTGGAGCTAAAGGTTTACCAGCACGACGTCCATCAGGAGTGTTACCTGTAGCTTTACCATAAACTACATTTGAAGTAATTGTTAATAGAGATGTAGTTGGTGTAGAGTTACGGTAAGTATGTTGACGTTTGATTTGTGTCATGAAGTATTCTAAGATCCAGTTTGCCATTGCATCTGCTTCTTCACTATCATTACCATAAGTTGGGAATTCATTTTGTGGTACATAGTCAACAGCCACCCCATCTTCATCACGAATAACTTTAACGTTACCATGTTTGATTGCCATGATAGAGTCAGTAGCATGTGAAATACCAGCAATACCAGTTGCGAATGTACGACGTAAATTAGAATCCATGAATGCTAATTGAATAGCTTCATAAGCATATTTATCATGCATATAGTGAATAACATTTAATGTATTTACATATAATTCAGCTAACCAGTCGAGGATATCTTTGTATTTTTCCATAAATTCATGGAAGTCTAGAGTATCACCAGTCATTGGGCGGAATTTAGGACCAACTTGCATCTTAGTCTTTTCATCCACACCACCGTTGATAGCATAAAGGACAGCTTTTGCAAGGTTAGCACGCGCACCGAAAAATTGCATATCTTTACCCATTACAGTTGCAGATACACAACATGCAATTGCGCAGTCATCTGAACCCCAGTTAGCACGTAATAAATCATCATTTTCAAATTGGATTGATGAAGTTTCTTTAGCAATACGAGCTGCAAATGTTCTGAATCCTTCTGGTAAACGAGATGAATAAAGAACAGTTAAGTTTGGTTCTGGTGATGGTCCCATGTTGATTAATGTGTGTAAGATACGGAAATCGCTCTTAGTAACTAATGAACGTCCATCAATACCCATACCAGCGATAGATAATGTAGCCCAAATTGGGTAACCTGAGAATAATTGGTTGTAATCAGGTGTACGTGCGAATTTAACCATTCGTAATTTCATAATTAAGTGGTCAATTAATTCTTGAGCTTCAAATTCAGTAATCACACCGTTTTCTAAGTCACGTTGGATGTAGATATCTAAGAATGCTGAGATACGTCCGATTGACATAGCCGCACCATTTTGAGATTTAATTGCACCTAGGTAACCAAAGTATAACCATTGGATAGCTTCTTGTGCGTTTTCAGCTGGACGAGAAATATCAAATCCATATGAAGCAGCCATTTTCTTCAAGTCATTTAATGCACGATATTGTTCAGCGATTTCTTCACGTAAACGAATCACATCATCAGTCATGACTTTGTTACCAGTTAAATCATGGTCTTTTTTCTTTTGTTCCATTAAGTAGTCGATACCATATAAGGCAACACGGCGGTAGTCACCGATGATACGTCCACGACCATAAGCATCTGGTAGCCCAGTGATGATTTTGTTTTTACGAGCTAAACGCATTTCATCAGTATAAGCATCGAATACACCTTGGTTGTGTGTTTTACGCCATTCTGTGAAAATTTTAGTCATTTCAGGATCAGCTTCGTAACCATTTGAAGTTAAAGCTGTGTTCGCCATACGGATACCACCAAATGGCATGAATGCTTGTTTTAATGGTACATCTGTTTGTAAACCAACGATTTTTTCTTCTTCTTTAATTAAATATCCAGGACCATGAGAAGTTAATGTAGCAGGAATGTTGTTATCCATGTCGTACACACCGTTTTGTTGGTGTTGTACTTCAAATAATTCTTGTAGTTTTGTCCAAAGTTTGTCCGTACTTGGAGCAGCTGGTTGCAAGAAGCTATCATCCCCACGATATTCTGTGTAGTTTTGTTGGATGAAAGAACGAGTATTTACTTCTTTTTTCCAATCACTTCCTTTAAAGCCCTTCCAAGCAGTTTCGTTAAAAGTTTCTAATTTGTCTGTAACTGATGTCATTATCAGGTCCTCCTTAATACTTATCAAAAGTATGTAACAGTTTTTACATGTTCAGTATAACACATAAGAAGATTAATGCAAGTGTTTTCATATATATTTTTTTAACAAATTTCAAAAAATAATTGCTTAAAAACATCTAAACGCTGATAAATATACTTTTTTAATTGTGAAATAGGTGTTTTTCTTTAAAAAAATTTTTGAAAAATTTAGCACAGAACAATTTCTGTTTTGATACAGAGTTGTTCTGTGCTATTGTTTTTGTAACAGTTTTCTAAATCAGGCTATTCATTCTTTGGCTCCGGAAAAATAGCTTCAACATTTGTCACCTCGCCACCATCCGATTCATTCATCATCATTGATCCATTGGAGGTCCGCTCACCAATTGTAAACTCAGTAGGATGAAGCTCATATACTTCACCTTTTTGATTTTGCATCTGATAGGTTTGCTCTTGTCCTTCACCCATAAAAACGACGCGATGTGGATGATTTTTCAACTCGCGAAAGACCATTAATCCACGACCAGCGCGATTAGCTGAAGGTAATTCTTGAGCGAGCATTCTTTTCACTGCACTTCTTTGTGAGACTAAAATGACTGGTGTATCGCCATTTGAATATACCAACAAACCATTGACAATATAATCTTCGTCTTTTAAATTCATTGATTTTACACCAGCAGCTTTCGGACCACTAACAGGAACTTGATCTAAACTAAAACGTAAACCATATGCTTGATGGGTCACTAAAAAGACATCTTGTAAATCTTGCTCTGATGTGAGATAGATATTAACAAGTGCATCGTCGCCCTTTAGATTCATAACAGTACTTGCTTTAGATTTATAAGTACGCCATGGGGTTAGCTCTGCAAGTTGCACTTGCTTAATCATGCCATATTTTGATATCAAGACTAAGGTTGGCTCTGGGGTTAACTCTTTATAGCTATACGCTGCAATAATTGTTTCATCCATTGCTAATTTAGTAATTGTTTGCGAAATATGCTCACCAATTTCTTTCCATTTTAAATCAGGAAGTTCATGAATTGGTCGATAAATGACATTTCCTTTATTCGTAAATAGTAATAGATGATCAAGTGTATTTAATTGTTCACAGTAAATTAAACAGTCACTTTCTTTCATCGCAAGTTCATTAAAGTTAGAGGCCGCATACGAACGCAAACTACTCCGTTTCACATAACCTTCTTTTGTTACAGTTACCATTACGTCCTCAGAAGCAATTAAGACTTCGGTTTCAATCTTAATTTCTTCAATTTCTGCTTCTATTTTTGTCAAACGTGGATTACTATATTTTTTCTTTACAGCTTTTAATTCTTGCTTAATAACCCGCATCAATTCAGCTTGTTCATGAATAATTTTTTGTAACTGGGCAATTTTTACAGCCAATTCCTCAGCTTCTTTTTGCAACTGCGTAATATCTGTATTCGTTAAACGATACAATTGCAAGTTCACAATCGCTTCAGCTTGAGGCTCAGTAAATTGATGCATCATAATCAAATTATTTTTGGCATCTTTTTTATCTTTACTTTGACGAATGGTTTGAATCACTTCATCTAAAATTGACAAAGCTTTCATCAATCCATCAACGATATGTTGACGATTTTGCGCTTTTTTCAAATCATATCGACTCCGACGCAAGACAACTTCTTTGCGATGTTCGATATAACTATGCAAAATATGCTTCAAACCAACTTGTTGAGGGCGCATTTTATCAATGGCCACCATATTAAAGTTATAATTGATTTGTAATTCAGTATTTTTATATAAATAATTTAATATTCCTTCTGCATTCGCTTCTTTTTTTAGCTCAACAACAATCTGTAAGCCAGTGCGGTCACTTTCATCTCGTACTTCAGCAATTCCATCAATCTTTTTATTAATGCGAATTTCGTCGATTTTGCGAACTAAATTTGCTTTATTTACTTCATATGGAATTTCATTGATGACTATTTGTTGTTTATTCCCTTTAATATCTTCAATTCGTGTTTGCGATCGTAGAATTACTTTACCACGGCCGGTTTGATAAGCTTGTTTGAGTTCTTTGGCCCCTTGCAAAATGCCACCAGTCGGAAAATCAGGCCCTGGTATATATTTCATCAATTGATCCAAAGTAGCATCCGGATGATCAATCAGGTAAATTGTGCCATCAATTACTTCACCTAGATTATGTGGTGGAATCTCGGTGGCATAACCAGCTGAAATCCCTGTCGAACCATTGACCAATAAATTAGGAAAACGAGCAGGTAGTACAGTTGGTTCTTTTTCAGAATCATCAAAGTTCCAGACCATATCCACAGTCTCTTTTTCAATATCCGCCAGCATCTCACCACTTAATTCAGACAGACGGGCTTCTGTATAACGCATGGCAGCTGGTGGATCGCCATCCATACTCCCATTATTTCCATGCATCTCAATGAGAATTTCACGTAACTTCCAGTCTTGACTCATCCGCACCATTGCTTCATAAATACTACTGTCCCCATGTGGATGGAAAAAGCCCATAATATTTCCGACAGACTTAGCCGATTTACGAAAGGCTTTTTCAAAAGTATTGCCGTCTTTATTCATCGCAAATAAGATACGACGTTGCACTGGTTTTAATCCATCACGAATATCAGGCAATGCACGCTCTTGAATAATATATTTTGAATAACGTCCAAAGCGATCTCCCATGACCTCTTCAAGCGTCAACTCTTCAATATTATGCTCTTGCTCCAAAAAAAGGCCTCCTTAACTAAATATCAAATATACTAATTTCTTCATATTTTGGATTATCTTGGGAATGATTATCATGCTGCGTCTCGTCCGTCTCATGTAAATCATCAATCGTATTCCGCTCTAAAATACTGCCATCTTCTTCTAAGGTAAACTGCACATGACTTTCAATCCATTTACGTCTTGGTTCAACTTTATTTCCCATCAATGTCGTTACACGTCGTTCTGCTTGAGCCGCATCATCAATTCTGACTCTAATTAAAGTACGTGTTTCTGGATTCATAGTCGTTTCCCAAAGTTGTTCGGCATTCATTTCACCAAGTCCTTTGTAACGTTGAAGCATATAACCTTTACCAACTTTTTTAATCTTTCCAGCTAATTCTTCATCAGTCCAAGCGTATTCAATGACTTGTTTTTTACCAGTTCCTTTAGATACCTTATAAAGCGGTGGCAAAGCAATATAAACTTTACCCGCTTCGATTAAAGGTTTCATATAACGATAAAAGAAAGTTAAGAGTAACACTTGAATATGCGCACCATCTGTATCCGCATCGGTCATAATAATGATTTTATCATAATTGCAATCCGCTACATCAAATTCTGGACCAACTCCAGCACCAATGGTATAAATCATCGTATTGATTTCTTCATTTTTTAAGATTTCTTGCATATTGGCTTTTTCAGTATTAATGACTTTCCCACGCAATGGTAAAATCGCTTGAAATTTACGATCACGTCCTTGTTTTGCCGAACCACCAGCAGAATCCCCTTCGACTAGGTATAATTCATTCTTTTGGGCATTTTTAGATTGAGCCGGAGTAAGTTTACCAGATAAGAGCGATTCGCCTTTTTTCTTTTTCTTACCACTACGGCTTTCTTCTCGAGCTTTACGGGCTGCTTCTCGAGCTTCTCGGGCTTTGATGGCTTTTCGAACCAACATTTGACTCAGTTCACTATTTTCAAGTAAAAAGAAACTAAACTGTTCTGAAATTGTCGCATCTACGGCATTTCTAGCTGCTGGTGTACCGAGTTTACCCTTCGTCTGTCCTTCAAATTGTAATAAATTTTCGGGAACCTTAATAGAAAGCACCGCGGCTAACCCTTCGCGGAAATCACTACCTTCTAGATTCTTATCCTTATCTTTTAGTAAGTTGACCTTGCGCGCATACTCATTAAACGATTTAGTTAACGCGGTCTTAAAGCCAACTTCATGCGTACCACCATCTTTAGTACGAACATTATTGACAAAAGATAAAATATTTTCAGAATAGCCATCATTATATTGGAAAGCGACTTCTACTTGCATCCCATCTTTTTCACCAGAGAAATAAAGAATCGGAGTCAAATCATCTTTTTCTTCGTTCAAGTAAGCGACAAATTCCTTAATTCCTTCTTCATAATGGAAAACTTCCTCGACAGGCTCGTCTTTACGTAAATCAGTTAATGTAATTTTCACATCACGTAACAAGAAAGCCGACTCACGCAAACGCTCTGCTAAAGTTTCATAAGAGAATACAGCGGTCGAGAAAATACTAGTATCTGGTTTAAAATGAACAGTTGTCCCATTTTTTTCTTTAGTTTTGCCGACTTTTTTCAAGGTTGATGTCGGTTTTCCCCCATCGGCAAAGCTTTGCGTATATTTGTAACCATCTCTGACAATCGTTACATCTAATTCACTAGATAAAGCATTTACGACACTGGCCCCTACGCCGTGCAAACCACCAGATGTCTTATAGCCACCTTGACCAAATTTACCACCAGCATGCAATACAGTAAAAATGACTTCAACGGTTGGAATCCCTGAAGCATGCATTCCGACGGGCATCCCACGACCGAAATCTTGCACGGTAATACTATTGTCTTTTTCAATTGTGACATTGATTTGATCACCAAAGCCAGCTAAGACTTCATCGACAGCATTATCTACAATTTCATAAACCAAATGATGTAGGCCACGGCCATCCGTAGAACCAATATACATTCCTGGACGCTTGCGAACTGCCTCAAGTCCTTCTAATACTTGAATGGATTGATCATTATATTCATCTATTTTTTTTGCCAAAATGGTCGCTCCTTGTCTTGCATATTTTTTCATCTTAAAAGACACGCTTACTATTATATCACACCAGTCGAAGAAAACTAGCACAAAATAGTAAACTTCTAATCTTCTAACAGACGTTGATATTCAATCTTAATACAACGGTCCATAATGTATGCTTTTTGATGTTCTTCTAAAATTTTTGCAGCTTCAGCATTTTCAATTCCTAGTTGTGCCCAATAAACTTTAGCATCAGTTTTGACAAATTCTTTTGCAATATCAGGTAAAAACTCGCTACGTCTAAAAATATCAACAATATCAATTTGCTCAGGCACTTCCGCTAAAGAAGCATAAACTTTTTCACCAAGGACTTCTT
>JAEWFE010000068.1 GCA_023389005.1 Bacillota bacterium | reverse complement strand
CATTAGAAGAACTGTTGAAGAAACTAATGGGAGAATCTGAGTTTAAAGGTGTTGATCCAGTAGATGCTTACTGCGGATTAAAAGATACGTATATTTGGCGTGGAAAATAACAAGTATTAATTAAGTTGTAATAATAATAGTATGCTAAAGCAGGTTGTACAATTGTCAGCCTGCTTTTGTACGCTTTATTGATTATAAGAATCTTCTTAGATAGCCGTAAATAGATAGAAGGTTGAGGATTTTCTTGTAACCTTTAGTAGAATTTGTACAATAGAAGTAAGAAGAATTCAGATATGGAGGAATGTAGTTGAGCAAACAAAATAAGTACTATTTAGGGGTGGATATTGGGACTACTTCAACAAAGGCGGTTCTTTTTGATCAGACGGGTAAGATGGGCAAGACGTTTCAAAAAGGCTATCCATTAATGACTGATTTAACGGGGAAAGCTGAGCAAAATCCGGATGAAATCTTACAAGCGGTAAAAGAAGTGATGGGGGCGGCCTTTCATTCAGCTAAAGAAAACAAGCAAACAATCATAGGCGTTGGATTTTCTGCTGCAATGCATAGTTTGTTGTGTCTAGATGAAAATCGCCACGTGCTCCATCCACTAATTACCTGGGCCGATACACGTGCGCAAAAACAAGTCGAAGCGTTAGGCAAAAGAGCAGATATTTCTGAGATTTGTGCTAGAACAGGTGTACCAAACCATCCGATGACTCCGTTGAGCAAGGTGTGTTATTTACGCGATGAGCATCCGACACTTTTTGCTCAAACTTGTTATTTTGTGGGCATCAAAGAATATGTTCTAGGGCAGCTGACCAATCATTGGGTGATCGATGAATCGCTGGCAGCAAGTACAGGCTATTATCATCTGCAAAATCATGATTGGGATGAAGAACTGTTATCTTTAGCTGGCCTTGAGCGCAAACAATTATCCGAAATTGTGCCTACCACAACGCAACTATCTTTAAGTGAGACGATTTGCGATGAGTGGCAGTTAGCAGAAAGTCCGCAAATCATCGTGGGAGCGAGCGATGGGGTGTTATCCAATCTTGGTATTCAAGAATCTTTGACCAATCAGTTAGTCATTACCGTGGGCACGAGTGGCGCTGTCCGCAAAATCATTGAAACCAAAACACCTCAAGCAAGTCAGGGCCTCTTTTTATATCCGTTAGCCCAAGATTTCTTTGTCGAAGGAGGCGCGGTGAATAATGGTGGCGTGATTTTTCAATGGTTAAAAGAACAATTTTTTGCTGGTGAAGATTATCCGAGTTTATTACAAAAAATGACGAAAGTACCTGCTGGAAGTCATGGCTTGCTTGTTTTACCACATTTCTTTGGAGAGCGCGCACCCTATTTTCAAGCCAATCTGCGTGGAAATATCTTAGGTTTAAATCACAGCCATACCAAAGAAGATATTTTGAAAGCCACGATGGAAGGCATTATCTTGAATTTGCGGCAAATTGTGCAGCGCTTAGATGATAAATATGGATCTTCTAAGCAGATTTGTCTCACGGGTGGAATGACTAATAACACGGTGATTCCTCAGCTTTTTGCAGATATTTGTCAAAAAGAAGTGGTTGTTACGGATTGTCCGGAAAGTTCCTGTAAAGGGGCGGCGATGTTGGCGATGAAGGCGTGTGACAAGTTAACGGCTTTCCCAGCTTGGCCAAATTCTACGCACATCTACACCCCAGATGAGACTTGCGCAGCTATTTATAATCAACTTGACCAGCTATTTTCACAGGCGGTCCCTCAAATTTTGTCTATCAACCAACAGCTCACTCACTTCCAGCAACATTTCTCTTAAATCTTAAAGGCTTTTCCACGGGAGAAGTCTTTTTTGGTTATAAACCCCGACCAATCAACTTTTAACTCAAAAATTTGCTTTTTAACCTTGGGAAAGTTAAAATGAAATAAATAGAGTTAAAAGCAGGTAGATAGTATGATAAAAGATTTTTTTGGATTAGATATTGAATATGAAAAATGGGAGACAAAAGGACAACTTCCATTATACATTTCGCTCAATTATTCATTTTATTTAGCAAAAATAGTTGATCAAAAATTTATGCTCATTTTACCATTGTCAGATGAATTACCAACAACAAAGGCATTAAAAAAACATTTAGCAAAAATACAAGAAATGTGTCAATTACCTGTAGCCTTGCAGTTGGCATCGATTTCAAATTATCGTAGGCAAAGTTTTATTCATAATAAGGTGCCATTTGTAACGGATAATCAAATTTTTTTACCTTTTTTAGGAACCTTTTTGACTAACCAAGAGAACAACAATAGCGCCACTGTAATAGAAAAATTTAGAATATCTACCCAGGTACTGTTTTTATATTATTTATATAGTAAAGCTGATGAGATATATTTAGTAGATGCAACGAAAGCTTTACCTTATTCGGCAATGACGATGAGTCGCTCAGTTCAGCAATTAGTAGCTACCGAATTATTTGAAATTAGAAAAGATGGAGTCAATAAAATTATTCAAGCAAAATATGATAAAAAAGAGTTGTTTTATCGTGTACGAGATTATTTAGTATCTCCAGTCTTAGATTCGGGATATATTTTCAAAAATCAATTAACGGAAAAGATGCGTCTGTCAGGGGAATCATTGTTATCAGAATATACTATGTTGAGCCCTTCTCGAATACAAACCTATGCTGTTGCGAATCAAAATTTTAATAGGGAAAATTTACATTCAGAATTAATTGATGATTCTTTACAAGTAAGGCTTGAATTATGGCATTATGATCCCACTTTATTTAGCGGAGAGAAAAATCCAGATTGGGTGTCGGTGATTTTATCTTTGGCAGATAAAGATGACCCACGTATTGAAGAAGCTGTAGAAGAAATAATAGATAAGGAGTTGGGATAATTGGTAGTAGGATTGCAGAATTTTAGAGAACGGTTTGGTCGATTTGATGATCAATTTGTTATTATTGGTGGAACTGCTTGTGAATTGTTAATGAGCGAGGAAGAATTGGATTTTAGAGCTACTAAAGACATAGATGTTGTTCTTATTGTAGAAAATCTTACAAAGGAATTTGGCACGCAATTTTGGGAATACATCAAGGAAGCAAATTATCAACATAACAATAAAAGTACAGGTGATTTGCAATTTTATCGCTTTTCTCATCCTAAAAATAATAGCTATCCATTCATGTTAGAACTATTTTCGAGAAATCCTGTGCATATTGAGCTTACTGAGGATGCAATTTTAACACCATTACCAATTGATGACCAGATTTCTAGTTTGTCAGCCATTTTGTTAGATGAACAGTATTATTCGTTATTAAAAGATGGTCGGAAAATCGTTGGAGGAGTCCCGGTTTTATCAGTTGATTGTTTAATTCCTTTTAAAGCAAAGGCATGGCTTGATCTAAAAAGTAGAAAACAAAATGGAGAACAAATAGATAGTAAAAATATAAAAAAACACAAGAATGATATTTTTAGATTAGCTCAATTGCTAAAAGAATCAGAAAGTAAGATATTGAGTAAAGAAGTTGCTGATGATTTATCTAAATTTATCACTGAAATGCAGAATGAAATAACAGATTTGAAGTCTATTGGAATCAAAGGTATCACTAAAGAAGACATGTTAGCCTTTTTAAGAAACTATTATAGTATATAACCATACAGATATTGACAAATTAACTTTTAACTCAAAAATTTGCTTTTTAACCTTGGGAAAGTTAAAAGTAAAAAAATTGAGTTAAAAAGAAAAACACACGGAAATTGGTTAGCAAATCATTCCGTGTGTTTGTGTTTTGAATACGTTTAGACACCTAACTTTTGCTTTAAGGCATCGGTTAAGGTTTGCGAAAAATTAATATTTTCTTTTTCTGCAAGGATATTTAATCATTCAGGAATAGAGGTGTTTTTACGTACGATTTTTGCATGATTTTTCCGACGATATTCATTTAAATCAAGAGAAATCATCACGACAAAATCCTCATCACTTTCAAGGTGAATGTCTTTTGGTGAACTGGCTGGGGGCATTTGCGTTCGTTCATACAAGGCTAAACCTAATGCTGATTGTGCCATGATTACAGCTTCTGTGATATTTTCTCCAAAAGTAATCGCTTCTTCTACATCAGGGAAAGTTACATTATATGTGTTGTTTTCAGGACTAAAAATTGCGGGATAAACAATGGTTTGGGCTTTTTCCATAAAAAATCACTCCTTGTAAAAAATGCGATTATTGCTTAATGCCAGCCTGTTTCCATATTTATATGTTGTTCAAACCGGTTTCACACACTTTTTTCCGTTGCAATCTCTGTATATTCTTTTAATTTTCGTTGTAGAAGATTCTTATTAATTAGCTTTAATGTATACTCGGATACCATCGTTGGAGAAAGACTTCTACTTAAAGCAAACTCAACTACCTCGTCATCTTTTGAAGCACATAAGATAACACCAACGCTTGGGTTTTCGGTCTCTTTTTTGACTTCTCTATCAAGGGCTTCTAGATATAGATTCATCTTTCCAATATACTCTGGTTTAAACTCACCGATTTTGAGTTCAAATGCCACCAAACAAGAAAGTCCACGGTGATAGAACAACAAATCGATATAGTAATCGTGATTACCAACCTGTACTCTATACTCATTGCCAATAAAGGTAAAATCTTTCCCTATTTCCAGTATGAAGTTTTTTAAATTTTCCAGAATGGACTTCTGAAAATCTTTCTCATTTCCTAACTTAGGAGTATTAAGAAACTCCAATACATAGCTGTCTAGAAACAGATTATGTGTTTCGTGTTTTGCTTTTTGCAAAGTCGGTGTATTTTTACCATTAGAAAGCATATAGCGTTCATAATAGCTACTATCCATTTGTCTTTCTAATTCTCTTTTTGAATATTTTTCTTTTATTGCCAATTCGATATAAAATCTTCTTTCCTCTGGGCTTTTAGAACCTGACATGATTTTCAAGTGATTTGTCCAGCTTAATTGTGTCAACAGTGTTGTCACTTTTTCATCATCCCTGTAAATCTCATAGAATTGTTTCATCCGATAAAGTCCTCGACGAGTAAAACCCTTTAAGTCTGGATAATTTTGCGCAAAAAAATCAGCTACATTTTCTATATAATTTGAGCCATAACTTGTTTCTTTGCTTTTCTCACTGAGGTATTTTCCTATCTCTTGGTACATCAAAATCAATTCTTCATTGACTCTTCTATATGTACGTTCTCTGGCTTTTTTGACAATCCTGACAATCTCTTCAAATGATTCTGGCGTGTTCTTTAAAACTAGTTCATGTACTGCATTTTTATCTTTATCCATAGCGATAATCCACTCCTTTATATTCTCATATATTAATTACGCAGAATAATTCAAAAAGCTTTTTCAGAAATAAATTTGTAGCAACATTTTTACAGAATATTTGCAGATTAGCATATTTTGTTACAGATTAGCACAGTTTGAAAATCTCTTTTCTCTTGGCATTTAGAACCTGACATGATTTTCAAATGATTTGTCCAGCTCAATTGTGTCACCAGTGGTGACACTTTTTCGTTTTCATGTAATTCTTTAATAGGATTTTTGCAGATTAGCACTTACCATAAATACCAATAAATCAAAGCTTTTGAGAAGTATTTTCCAGATTCACGCAATACTTTTACAGATTCTTCGCAGATTAGCCTAATTTTTTTACAGATTAGCAATGGTAATAGATAAGCTTGGCAAAAGAATACCAAAAATTATTTTTGTCACATATATTTGACACTCGTTAAGAAACACGTTATACTATAAATGTCACATATAAATGACAATAGAGGGGATTAGGATGAATCGCGTCAAACAATATCGTCAAACAGTCGGCTTATCTCAAGCAAAATTGGCTGAGCAAGTCGGTGTAGCTAGACAGACGATCAATTTAATCGAAAATGATAAATATAATCCGTCGCTTGATTTGTGTATACGTCTAGCAAAAACATTACAGACGGACTTAAATGCATTGTTTTGGGAAGGTGAAGTAGATGAAGAAGTGGAATAGTTTAACGTTGAATCAGCAAAAAGAAGTCTTAATTTGTACGAGTATATTTTTGTTTTTTACCCTGTTTGGCGTTATTTTTATTGCTTTGAAAATGCCTATTTACCTCATTTTTTGGACTTTTTACTTAGCCATTTTGGGATTATTGGATTATGCTTATTTGATTTATCGCAAAAAGGCTATTTTTAATAAAATTACAACGATTAAAGAGCTTCTAGATATTCCACTTACAGAGATGAGGATGGTTATTCAAGGGACTCGGTTTGATTTGATGAATTGGGATTATAAAAATACCTCCATTTCACGTAAAAACTTGTTTAAATTAGAAGAGTATATGGAAGACCGCTATTTTCTTGCTTTTCATGAACGATATAAAAAAGAGGTCGCTGAACAAAAATTAGCTGAAAAGCAAGCGGCAGAAAATGGTCTAACGGAGATTGCTGAACAAGAATGAGTGAGGAGACTTTAAAGTGAAGTCAGACGATTCAGATAAATAGATTTTTAGCTAAAGTATAGCAAGCGGACTTAAATGTATTGTTTTAAGAAGGTGAAGTAGATGAAACATAAAGAAACATTGATGGAAAAAATGATTAAACGATTTTACGGCATTTCGGGAGTACTGGACGAATATCGGTTGCAGGAAATCAGACGTATCGGAAATAATGCTTTTATCTTTTTGTTCTATTATATTTTGCTGTCAAACGTTGTCGCAGTCACATTAATGGGGGTAGTTGGTGCCGAGGAGTTGTTATTTGGTCTTTGTGTGATTAATGCCTTAGTGACAGCAGGAGGAGTTGGTGGCTACGTGCTTTACCAAATCCATAAGCTAGAGTTGGCACAGATTGAAGTCACAGAAGAGCAACGCATACCAATGCAAAGGAAATATGCTGTCAGATGCGCCTTATCCGGTGTTAGTTTTGGCTTGCTGATGACAATTTTTAATGGCTTGCAATCCAATCAAGGTTTTGTCGCTGAGGTATTTTCGCTAAAGAGTTTGATTCTATTTGGATTTGAGGCAGTTTTCTTTGGCGGCAGCATGTATCTTCTTGTTCGCTATCGGATGAAAAAGATAAGAAATGAGGAATAAACAATGAAAAAAAGTGCGCGTTGGACGAGACAACAGAAAATAGATGGCTTAGTCGATGTTATTTTTATGCTAGTTTTTCTCCTTTGCCTAATGCTATTAAAATATTTTGGCATCTCGACTTCTTTTTTATGGCCAATTCTTCTTTTTCCATGGATGATTAATGGGGCACTTAGAAGAAAAAGGATGTTTCGTGAAGTAACGATGATGATGGAACTTTTGGATATTCCGGTTGCTGAATTGCGAAAGGTGCTAGGTTTTGGAAGCTATGACTTGACAGAATGGGATGAAAAGAGAACGTTAATCTCACTTCCGAATTTGTATCGGTTGGTTGATTATGTGGAAGAACGTTATTTTCTAGCTTTTCATGAGCATTATAACAAAGAAACAGC
Source organism: Bacillota bacterium (assembly GCA_023389005.1). Taxonomy (GTDB): domain Bacteria; phylum Bacillota; class Bacilli; order Lactobacillales; family Enterococcaceae; genus Enterococcus_E. The sequence goes on along the minus strand of JAEWFE010000068.1, from coordinate 12,382 downwards.
CGCAAAGAAATTAGCCGAAAAGCAAGCAGCGGTAGTTTCAGATTAATAAATATATTTGACTGGTGGTTCATTTTTAGCCGCTAGTTTTTTGCATATCCGGGACAGATACTTATAATCGTCCCATTATAGGAAAATTATCTTAGGTTTTTATTTGCTATAAATTTCATTACAAGTTATTATTTTGCTAATAGAGCTAGTATGAATGGAGTGAGATTGATGGGAAATTTGAAGGTTAGAAAGATTGATAATGATGTAGGGGTCATTTTGCCAAAAGAACTCGGCTTACAACCAGGAGATATTTTAAGCTACCGTCAAGAGAATCATTTATTAATCATTGATACGAGTCTTGCAGCACTTGAGCATGATCGTGAACTGATTGAAGAAAGTTTTGCGGATTTTAAAAAAGGACTAATAGTTTCGGAAGAGTCACTCAAGATGAAATTTGGCAAATACGGGTGGCGATAGATTTGAGAATTTCAAATAAATTGTTCAAATTGGTTTTATAAATAGTCTGGTAGTTGATTTTCAGCTACCAGTTTTTTATATGCCAATTTGTACTATATTTTTCGATGACTTATATTGATAAATTTACATTTTGTTTTAGTAGTATTCATTAATTATATCTTTTCAAAGGGAAACTACTAAAAAAAGAGGAATTACCCAATCTTTTTGAATTTTGTTTCAACCATTACTCTGTTTTTTAGTTTACTTTTTATTTTGTAAGAAAGAAATAGTGAACTAAAAGTGTTTAATAAAGATACTTTTACTATAGAATTTGTACCTTTTTCGAATTATTTAAATGTAAAAATTCAGTATATTAGTGTTAGTGGAATTATGGTTATTTCAATAATTATTTTCATCAGTAAAAAAAGTGAACGGAAATCCATTTGAATTAGAAAGCGCTATCTATTATTCTAAAAACATAGAAAGAATTCTCGAGAAATCTTATCTGGGAGTGAGAAATATGTTAAGTAACTTATTAAAACCAGCTTTTGTACAGTTGGACATTGATGCCGTTGATTTTGAAGATGCAATCAAAAAATCAACAAAGCCTTTACTCGATGATGGGGCGATTAAGTCTGAATATATTGATGAAATTGTAACTGTATATAAGGAGCTCGGACCGTATATTGTTATTACTCCGGGAATCGCTTTACCTCATGCACCTAGTGCTGCTGGATCTGTGTCATTGGGTATTGGTTTTACTAGATTAAAAAAAGCTGTTAAATCTGGACATCAAACAAATGATCCAGTCAAATTTTTATTTCCACTTTCCGCACCAGACAATCAATCACATATTAATGCATTATCTGATTTAGCAAGGTTGCTTAGTAATGATGAGTTTGTTACTGAACTTGGCAAAGTGAAAAATAATAAAGAGTTTTATGAATTAATAAAAATGTATGAAGGAGAGATATATGATGCATAAGGCGTTAGTTGCTTGCAGAGCAGGAGTAGGATCAAGTTTAATGTTAAAAATTAAAGTAAATGAGGTAGTTAATGAAAATAATTATGATATCATTGTCGAACACTCTTCGTTAGATGGGGTCCCAGGATTTGATGGAGATTTATTAATTACTTTGTCGGATGTTGCTGAAGAGCTACGTGAAAAAAACTTAAAACAAACAATTATTGGTATTAATAATATTGTTGATAAAAATGAAATCAAGTTAAAATTGGAAGAATTTTTAAATAAATAGGAGTTGTTAAAAATGAAATTCATAATTAGCTTCTTAAGTACTCCGGCAGTTTTGTTGGGGTTAGTTGCAATGATAGGCTTACTAGCACAAAAGAAAAAAGGAACTGAGGTATTAACAGGCACTTTCAAAACAATTATCGGCTTTTTAGTTTTTAGTGCAGGTGGATCTATAATGACAAGTGCACTTCAAAATTTTAATACATTATTCCAAACCGGATTTCATATTGTTGGAGTAGTAGCTTCACCCGAGGCTGCTACAGCGTTAGCTCAATCAAAATTCGCTTTTGTGACTAGTTGCACATTGATTTTAGGTTTTATAATGAATTTAGTTATTGCTCGTATTACGCCATTTAAGAATATTTTTTTCACCACAGGACATAGTCTGTTCTTTGCTTGTGTTTTATCCCTTATCTTAAAAGCACATAAACTCTCTGATATACCTGCAATTTTAGTAGGTGGGGTAATACTTGGATTTTGTTCAGCGGCTTTACCACAACTCTGTCAACCATTTATGCGTAAAATTACAGGAAGTGACGCTACTGCAATCGGACACTTCAATATGGTTGGATATGCATTATCTGGTTATATTGGAAAAATTTTTGCGAAATATAAAGATCAATCGACAGAAAGTATAAAATTTCCCAAATGGTTATCATTTTTTAGAGATTTTCTAATGGGAGTAGCCGTAGTCATGCTGATTTTATTTTATATTTCCGCAATTAAAGCTGGTCAGGAAGTAACTCAAAAATTAGCTGGTTCAACACATTGGTTAGTATTTCCTTTTGTTCAAGCCTTTACATTTACAGCTGGTATGTCAATCTTAATGACAGGAGTAAGAATGTTTTTATCAGAAATTACTGCAGCGTTTGTCTCAATTTCTGAAAAATTTATTCCAAATTCACGGCCAGCATTAGATGTACCAACAGTATTCCCATTTGCACCAACCGCTGTAATAGTTGGATTTTTGTCTTCATATGTTGCTGGATTAATAGGTGTTGTCGTTATGGTTGCATTTAAGTTTCCTGTTGTAATTATTCCAGCAGCACACATTTGCTTCTTCTCAGGAGGAACAGCAGGTGTATTCGGGAATTCTACTGGGGGTTGGCGTGGTGCAGTAGCTGGTTCCTTTGTAGCTGGACTATTACTTGCATTTTTACCTACAGTGCTTTATCCGGTTTATGGGTCTTTAGGAATTGAAGGTTCTACTTTCCCTAATATTGACTACAATACAATTGGTATATTATTACACAATTTATTAAATGTTTTTAACTAAACTATTGGGGGATAAGGTAAGTTATGTGTAGCTTACCTTATCCCTTTTTACGAAAGGTGGCTAATGTAATAATGGATAGTATAGGAATTTATATTGAAAATGTTTCAGAGGAAATTAGAAATTATGCTAGATTAATTGATCGAGTAAAGATTACAGAAGCTGCAAAATTAGTAGCAGATGTTGAACGCAATCACGGGAGAATCCATGTAACGGGGATTGGTAAACCTAGCCATGTAGCTCAGTATATTGCGGCATTATTTTCGTCAATTGGCACGCCAACATATTTTTTGGATGGAACTGAAGCTATACATGGTTCAGCAGGACAAGTTGATTACGGCGATGTTGTAATTGCTATATCAAACAGTGGAAAAACAGAAGAACTAAAGAAAGCGATAATTACGTTAAAAAATAATGGTGCTAAAATAATTGGAGTAAGTGGTGGAAAGGATTCATGGTTATTTAACAATTCAGATGTATTTTTGTATGCCGGTGTTAACAATGAAGGTGATGAACTTAATAAGCCACCGCGTATCTCTATACTTGTTGAGATTTTTGTTTTACAATGCTTATCAATCTGTATACAAAAAAATAATAATCTAGATTTGGATACTTATTATAAGTGGCATCCAGGTGGAGCATTAGGAGAAAGTATTATTAAATCTAAAGGGGTTGGTAGTAATGAAAGTTAGAGGGTTGATAACAGCAATGGTAACACCTATGCATGAAGGAAAAGTAGATGAACTAGCCACAAAAAAGCTAGTAAATCATTTAATAGAAAATGGAATCCACGGACTGTTTATATTAGGAACAAATGGAGAATTTTTTTCATTAACTGATAATGAAAAAGTAAATTTTGTACAAATTGTTGTAGACGAAGTAGCAGGAAGAGTACCTGTTTTTGCCGGTGCTGGTGGTATTGCTACTAGCCAAGTTATTGATTTGTCAAATAAATTTGCAAATTTAGGTGTAGATGCTGTATCAGTAATAACGCCTTATTTAATTAAGCTGAGCCAGAGTGAATTGATAGAACACTACACAGTAATTGCTAATAAAATCAAAGTTCCTATGATATTATACAATATTCCACAAAATACGGGAATAAACATAGATGTGACAACATTTGAACAATTAATCAAGCATCCGAATATTATTGGAATAAAAGATAGTAGTGGGGATATAAAACAATTAGAGAATTTCATAAAAATTAATGATAGAAATGACTTTTCGGTTTTAGTTGGTTCAGATTCTAAAATGTTGCAGGCTTTTGAATTGGGAGCAGATGGCGCGGTATCAGCAACATCAAATTTTTTAACAAATACAGATTTGGATATTTATAAATCTTTTAAAGAAGGAGATAGGAATAAAGCAAGAAAATTACAAGATAGCATTGAACCATTCAGAAAAATATTGAAATATGCATCTATACCTAGTGTATTAAAATATAGTTTGTCGTTTAAAGGGATTGATGTTGGAAAGCCAAGAAATCCTATACAAGATGTTGAACCACAACATTTTCAAGAAATTAATAAAATATTAATGAGTTATTTGAGAAAAGAGGAGATATAGGCTATGAAAAAATATGAATTACTTAAACAGATAGTTGATGAAAAAGTTATGGCTATTATTAGAGTTGAGAGTTTTGAACGTGCAAGGGAGATTGTAGACGGATGTTTATCGGGAGGTGTTAGATGTTTGGAAATAAGCTATACAAATTTCAATGCTAGTGATATCATAAAACAATTAGATCAATATTATGGAGATAAAATAATAATTGGCGCAGGGACTGTTCTGGACTCTGAAACAGCAAGACTTGCAATGATAAGTGGAGCAAAATTTATTATATCTCCTACTTTTAATCCCGAAGTCGCAAAAATGTGTAATAGATATCAAATTAGCTATATTCCTGGATGTAGTACAATGAGTGAAGTAGTTTGTGCTTTAGAACATGGGGCAGATATGATTAAAGCCTTCCCTACGTCATCCTTGGTTGGCCCGAAGATTATATCTACAATAAAAACACCTTTGCCATATGTGCCTATATTATCTTCAGGTGGTGTAAAAATTGATAATATTCCAGAATGGTTAAGTGTTGGAGTAGATTGTATGGGTGTTGGAACATTATTATCACAAGGTTCAACAAAGGATATAGCATATAATGCTTCTGCAATAAAACAGAAGATAAAAAATACTATGAGTAGATGGTGATAGATGTGTTCGATTATAGAACTAGAATTATTATTGAAAAACTAATAGCTAAACCTGTCCTACAAATAACCGAAATAATGAAATTTCTAGATTTATCCAGAACACAGATTGAGTATAATGTCTTAAAAGTAAACGAAATTTTACGTTTAAATAATCTAGAAGAATTGTCAATTACAAATGAATATATATATTTGTCTAGTCAAACTAGATTATTTTTTATTGATATAGTTCTAAAAAATTTGATTTTTGAGGATTATTCATTAAGTGGGGAAGAAAGAATTAAATATATTTTTTTGATGATGTATTATTACAAAGATGAGTATCTATCCATGAATCATTTTATTGATGCAGTAAAAGTAGGCAAAACTACGGTAGTTTCAGATTTAAAAAAGTTGAATGAAATTTTAAAATCAAATGATTTATTCATAGTTTATAATCGTAAAGAAGGTTATCATATTGTTGGAGATGAAACTAATCTTAATGAATACTTCATTAAGCATTGTTTGTCAGATACAAATATAAATAATCAATTATTTATATATGATTACTTTATTAGAAGTGAAAATTTACAAGAGTATTTTAACAAAGTTAAATCGACATTTATAAAAATTTTGAATGAATATCAGGCTATTTTAGTAGAAAATCGATTAAATGAATTGAAATATATTTTATTTTTTCTTTTGCCAAGATTGAATGAACAATGGCTTCAAGAATATGATAAATTTAATTTTTCTACATTTTATAAAATGAAGGAATACAAAATCGCAAACGAATTTCTTGTAGAATTTAATGTAGATTCAACTGGTGCAAAATTATATTTAACAGGATGGTTAATGGGGTCTACACTTAGGAAATCAGATGAATGTGAGGAAGATTCATCTGTGATTTTAGAATTGGTTGACCGTATCATTTACCGATTTGAAATGATCTCAGGTATCAGATTTAATGATAAAAAGAGAATTATTAATCAATTATATAGTCATTTCAGACCAGTGTATTATAGGTTGTTTTTTCAAATACCGATAATTAATTATTTACATGAAAAAATTAAGGAAGATTATTATGATGTTTATCAGCTTCTAGAAGAAACGTTAAAGCCAGTTGGGGATTTGATGAATGTGGCAATACCCGAAGAGGAAATTTCGCTTCTTACAATACATTTCGTTACAATAATTAAGGAGAATGAAGAATTTGAAGTTAAGAAAAGAGTTGGTTTAATTGTCTGCCCTAATGGAATAGGTAGTTCTGTAATGGTATATAATGAATTAAAAAATTTATTTCCAGATATAATTTTATTAGGTCCAATGACTACACAAGATGTTTTTAGCGGAATCTATGAATATGACTTTATTTTTACCACTGTTTCGAATCTCCAACTTTATAGTCTAGATAAACCTGTTTTTGTCGTAAATCCTGTTATGTCTAATTTTGAGAAAGCACAATTGATTAATGAAGTATATGGAAAAAATGTGAATAATATGAAATGTTTTGATGTATATCGAGTGTTAGATATTGTTCAAAATAATGCTTCTATCAATGACTATCAAAAATTAAAGGCGGAACTAATTGACTATTTAAGTGATGTATCTGTAGAAAATGAAGATCAAGATTCTTTTGTTGAAGAAGTAAATTTGATTGATATGATTCAACCTGAATATATTCAATTAGGGATTAAAGCTAATGGTTGGGAAGAGGCACTTTATTTAGCAGCAATGCCTTTATTAAAGAAAAAAGTTATTACACGGGAGTACATTCATGCAATGATTGAATCTTGTAAAAAATCAGGTGAATATATTGTTATTCTTCCTAATATAGCGTTTCCTCATGCGAGACCTGATCAAGGAGCGATGGATTTAGGTTTATCGATTACAGTATTATCAGAAGCTGTGAGTATTGCTCAAAAACAGTTTAAATATATCTTTACGTTGTCGGCGGTGGACAATCAAAAACACTTAAAAGCAATGTCCCAACTAATAAATTTGCTTGAAGATAAAGTGTTTTGTGACTTATTATCAAGTTCAACTGATAGTGTACAAATATACGATTATATTGAGTCATATAATTAAGAGAATATATATGTTGGGTGTATTATACTAGTTAAAGAATTTTTAGAAATTGAGACTGGTAGTTGATTTTCAACTGCCAGTTTTTTGCATATCCGGGACGTATCGGTTGTTTTGTTGCGTATATGGGAAACATAATAGGATTTTTGCATATCCGGGATAGAAAACAAGTATTGGTGCACAAATGGGAATCCCTCTAAAAACATTGCATATCCGGGATAAATAAATATCTGTAAATGAAAAAATGTCATATAGTGGAATTGAAAGGTGAAACGGATCATTCCATGTTATACTCTAGCTAAGAATAATTGGAAGAGAGGGTTGCACATGTTTGACACAACTGAGATGGGGGCATTGTTTAAAAAGTTTAGATTATCCAAAAAATTAACACTAAAAGATGTGGCAGGGGATTTTTTATCGGTCTCTTTTTTATCTAAATTTGAACGGGGTTAATCAGAAATCTCCTTGTCGCGCTTTTTCCTCTTGCTTGAAAGGCTGGATGTGAGTATTGAGGAATTTTACGGTATTTTAGCCAATGAACGAGCCACTGCTACTGAGAAACTATTAGATAAGGTCAGTTCAGCGTTTTATCAAGGAAATTCTTTTGCGCTAGAGAAATTTTATCAAGCCGAAATGAAAAAATATGAGGAAAGCAAACAAAAAACTTTTCTATACAATGCAATTATGATTGAGTCCTTCTTGGTCAATCTCACCAATCAACCTATAACAAATGAAAAAATGATGGCAATTTCTGATTACCTCTTTTCAATTGAACAGTGGGGCAAGCGTGAATTAATTATTTTTGGCAATAGTTTGTCTGCGTTAAATGATAAAGTAATCGAGGCTTTAGCGCGTGAAATTCTCTTTAAGACCACGCTTTTTGGCAGTAATGAAGCGAATCAAAAGGCTAGAATAGAGCTGTTAATCAATATTGTGGCCATTTTTTTAGAAAGAGATTTATTGGATTTAGCAAAGAATTACTTAGACCTTATACAACAACTGGGGATTCCGGAAACAGCACTTTATGATCGCATGGAATATCAATTTGTTTTGGGAATTTATTTATTTAAGTCGGATAAAAAAGAACAAGGAAAGCAAAAAATGATGGCAGTTTTAGCTACCCTCAAAACATTAGAAGCTGAAAATTTAAGATTAGCTCATGAGCGTGTTTATGAGGAACTAATCAATTCCACTATATGACAATTTTTAAACAATCTGTTAAACATACCTTACACTAGGCCTATGGAAGATTAACTTCTATAGGTTTATTTTTGTGGAGGTCAAGGATTATGAAAAAATATCTATTCGCCTATAAATTTGAAAATCTAGTATTGATGCTTCTTTTGGCATTGCAGTCCGCGAGTCTCGTATTGGCATCAGTCACGCTGTCTGTGATGACCGATGCATTGGTGAAAAAAGATTTCTATGGCTTTCTCTTCTGGATAGGGTGTAATTTGGCGGCATACTTAGGCTATTTGTTGCTGATTTATGTGTGTACCGTTTTTCAGACATGGTTAATACAGAAGATGAGTATCTTGATTCGCAATGATTATTTGCAAAAAATACAGCAGGCACCTTTTCAAAGTTTTAAGCAAAAGGATCAAGGAGAGCACTTGTCGATTTTAAACAATGATATTCAAATTATTGAACAATCAGGATTTGCAAGTTTTTACAGTTTGCTATCAACTGTTTTTACCACGCTTTTTTCAATTGTAGCGTTATTAAATTTTGATTATCGGATTGTTGTTTTGACAATTGGGTTAACGTTAGCACTGACTTATTTACCACAGCCGTTTGCTAAGCGGATGGAGCGTGTGATGGGCGATTTTTCTATAGCGAATGAAAGCTTTGTGGCGGCAATGACCGATCAATTAGCGGGGTATTCGACGTTATATTATGCTAGTCAAAAGCAAGTAATTAGTCAACAGTTTTTGAAAATCATGCGTCACTTCATGGCTGAAAAGATGAAATTTACCAAAAAAAGTACCGCAATTGAAGTTGTGATGGCACTCTTTTCAATTATCGGTCAAGTTGGCGTGTTATTGCTGACGGGTTTGCTCATTGCATTAGGCCAAATTTCGATTGGGGCGATTTCTTCGGTGGGACAAATTGCGGGAAATATTTTTAATTCACTAACGACCTTTAATCAGTTGCGTGTCTCGATGGCATCAGTACGGCCGATATTTCAAAAGTTTCATTCAGAAAGCCAGGTACAACGTCGTGAATTTACCGGAAACTTCAAGCAAATTCAATTGGAAAAAGTGGGTTATCAGTTTGGCAACCATGCTGTATTTACCAATTTATCTTTAAACTTGGAACGCGGGAAGAAATATGCTATTGTTGGGCAGTCTGGCAGTGGCAAATCAACTTTACTTGCATTACTATTGGGAAATTTACGCGATTATCACGGCAAAATTTTTTATAACGAGACGGATTTACAGACGTTAGATGAAAATAGTTTGCTAAAAAGAATCAACTTTGTGAGCAATCAGACGCATATTTTTCAGGATACTTTGCGAAACAATTTAACTTTGTGGGATGAAAAGATAACAGATGAACAGTTGATTTCCCTGTTAGAACAAATGAATTTACCCGATTTTCAAAGTAAGTTAGCTGAATCAATCAATGAACATTCACTTTCCACTGGGCAAAAACAGCGCATTGGTCTCATTCGCGCCTTGTTGCATCCGCGTGAGATTTTGATTTTAGATGAAGCTTTAGCCAATTTAGATCAGCAAAATGCCCAGAAAATTGAGCAACTATTTTTAAAGAAACCGGATTTAACCTATTTAACCATTACCCATCATCTAACACCTGAACGTGCAGGCTGCTTTGATGAAGTCGTGCATTTGGAAGCATGATAGGTTTTTTATTTGAGAGGATTCGTGAAAAACTGTTAGATGAGTTAGGTAGACAGATTGACGAAAATTATTTGGAAATGAAGAATGGTAACTATTATACGCTAGATGAATTGGAGCAAGCATTGTTCTATGACACACCTCACAACACGCGCGACTAGGCAAGCAGGCGTCCTCTATGTTAAAATGGACAACAAAGAGTCTAAAGAGATAGGTGAGGCCGATGGAAATTTACGAAAAAGCCCCAGCGAAGATTAATCTTGGACTGGACGTATTATACAAAAGAGCAGATGACTATCATGAGCTTAAGATGGTAATGGCAAGCGTGGATTTGGCTGACCATTTGAAGATTGAGTCCTTGCCAACTGATGAGATTATTGTCACAAGTAATAAAGCCTTTTTGCCGGTCGATAAGCGCAATAATGTCTATCAAGCTGCAGAAATTTTAAAGGAGCGTTATCAGATTCAAAAAGGGGTCAAAATCACGATTGAAAAACGCATTCCGGTAGCAGCTGGTTTGGGTGGTGGTAGCAGTGATTGTGCCGCAGCCTTGCGTGGATTGAATCGTTTGTGGGACTTAGGATTATCTATGGATGAGTTAATCGAAATCGGCATGCAAGTGGGTACCGATGTGCCGTTTTGTTTGCATGGAACGACCGCAAAAATCAGTGGTAAAGGCGAAATTGTGGAACCCATTGTCTCGATGCCGCAGTGTTGGGTGGTTTTGGTCAAGCCTAGAATCAGTGTATCGACCCGTAAAATCTTTCAAATCGTGGATGCGACCCAGCTTGAGCATGTGCCGATTGATGATTTGATTGCCGCGATTGAAGCCCAAGATTATCAGGCGATGATTGCAAATATGGGCAATAATTTGGAAAGTGTGACGATTCAAAAATATCCCGTTGTCCAAAAAATGAAAGATAAAATGTTGAAATTTGGTGCCGATGTGGCGGTGATGAGTGGCAGTGGGCCGACTGTCTTTGCCTTATGTCAGAAATATTCGCGTGCCCAAAGAATCTACAATGCCCTCAAAGGTTTCTGTGAGGAAGTGTATCTTGTGCGGACATTACCATAATTAAAAAGAGAAAATTTTGTTTGACGACAAGGTTTTCTCTTTTTTTTTGCGTATTTATTAAGTAGAGGTGATGTCGATGCTTTTGGCGATGAATGAACAGCAAATCATGACTTATGCGCATCAAGCAAAGCGCAGTCAACATTATTTTTGTCCCACTTGTAAGCAGCAAGTTCAGTTAAAACGAGGCAAGCATAAAATTGCTCATTTTGCCCATTTCAAACACCAGGCATGTGAGAGTTTTAGTGAAGGAGAGACGGCCGAGCATTTACGCGCCAAAAATCAGCTTTATCGATGGTTGTTACAGCAAAAATTGCCCGTACAGATGGAGGCTTATTTGCCACGATTAAAGCAGCGACCGGATCTTTTAGTAGGAAAAATTGCCATAGAAATGCAGTGTTCCCCGTTATCTACCACACGTTTTCAAGAGCGTAATCATGGCTATTTTTCTAATAATTATCATCCTTGGTGGCTAGTAGGACGCAAATTACAGCCTAAAAAACATCAATTACGTCCATTGGTGAAGGCGATGATTTGTCGTGGTAGAAAACAAGCGGCTTTTCAATTTTATGGATTTGATGAAAAGTGTAAAGTCCTTTTATACTATAGTAATTTACGTTGGCATTATCGTCGTGGGTACTTCTATGATTGTAACGAGATCCCTTTGGCTGATTTGAAGTTGAAGTCAGTGTTTCAATTGCAGCTGCCACCTGTACAGTCTTTTTCGTGGACGGTGAAGGAATACCAATTTTATTTGCAAAATCAGTTATTTAATCGACAACAACATATTATGGATTTACAAGAGTTTTGCTATCTCCATCAGCAAAATCTTCTCGCTTTACCTGGTTGGTGCTATTTATCAAGTCCTTATCACGTCTTGTTTGAGCATGATTTGTTGCTTTTACGGATGTTGTATTTACAGACAGGCAACTATCCGTCTTGGCTAAAAGCATTAAAAAATTTTTCTTTTACTTGGAATTATCCGTTTTTAAATCAAGCAGAAATATTAAAGGAAATCTTCATCGAATGTGAAAAATTAAGTGCAAACCTTTTTTTAAATGAGAGAGATGTGTTATAATACTTAGAGATGATTAAAATTTAATTATACGAGGTGTTTGTATGTCAGAAACAAAACAATTACCATTACGTTCTGAAGTACCAGAAGAATTAACTTGGGACTTATCTGTCATTTTTAAAGACGATGCAGCCTTT
>JAEWFE010000246.1 GCA_023389005.1 Bacillota bacterium | reverse complement strand
AGCATCAGTAAAACCAGAAAAACGAATTTCTGGGATATTTGTTCCAGATTTAGGGAACATTTTTGATAAAAGCGTGTTTTTTAATTGCTCAAGTTGTTCTAATTTACGCTGATGAAGGGTTATGAGTTTATCTATTTTTTCAAATAAATGACCAATTTTTTTTTGCTCTATATTATTTTCCGGTATGATCAATCTGGTATCAAAAAAATCTCTAGCTGTAATATTTAATAACCCATGATTTCTAGCACCTTCGGCAGACCTAATTGCTACTTCTTTATGCCAATAATCAGTTTCATAATAGGCAACCAAAAAATCCGAATTAATAAGTACTGGTTTAAATAAAATATATAGCGTTGATAAAACTCCCCTGTCATATAAATCTAATCGTTTTATTGTTCCCCAAGGATAATCTTTTGAGTAACTTTTGTTATAAGCAAATTCTCCATTTTTTAAAAGATAGTATCCAGAAACATCCTTACTCGCCACTTGCTTCTTAAAAAAAGTAGTTTGATCAACCAAACCAAATTGTGCAGATATTGTAAGAGGTAATGTAGAAATAAGATTATGATTTTTTCTAGTTACTCTTTCTACCACTTCCCCCAACTTTCGCTGTTCCCAAACGCGCGCAATAGTGGCAATAACTATTCAGAATTAGACTGGTGATTTCGGTTATTTCATTTATTTTCAGAATTTATCTTACCTTCTAGGATTTGGATTGTGAATTGGTCAAGATTATCAATTTGTTGATACATCTTCTTTTTCAATTGTTGCAATTTTAGGTAGATTTGACCGATTTCTTGTTGCTTTTCAAGTGACACCATAGGCAATAGCAATGAATTCAATCCTGATTTAGTTAATTTTTGTACCACGGTTGTTCCTTGTAACTGCTTATTTTTTTCTTTTAACACTTCTCTATTTTCATTATATAAATAGACAAAATAACTTTTATCTATCGTATGGTTCAAAAAATCAACCTTAAAAAAATTTCCTGTTAACAACTTTCCTTGGTTTTCTAAACTAACAATAGCAGCGCGTTGATTCATATTATTAATCACCACATCGCCTGGTTTCACATATAAATCAGCATTTTCTTTATCAAATAATAATTCATTTGGCATCGTTGCACTCATATCATCAATTTCAAAAGATTTTTGATCATACAATTTATCGACATCAGAAGAAACCCTACTCGTATTCATTCCTTGTGTAAGATGTACAATTTCTATTAATGGAATCATGTAAACCATCCTTTTCTATTCTTTAAAACTATCTGGTATCCATTCAATATTTTTGGGTGGAGTTGTTACGATATGGTCATCTTTTCGCTCATAGACGGAAATAAAACTATCAGTGTTATCATATAATTCTACACAATCACATAATGGCGCAATTATTTCTAGATTTTTCAATGACTGTTGGAATCTTTTGCGAATAGTTTCTTCTGGTATTCCGTGACCACCTTTTGCTACTCTCTGTTTCACACGCTCAACCGCTAAATCAGCGTCTTTTATCCCAACATAAAGTAATGTCACTTCATAACCATTTTGTTTTGCTTTTTCTATCCACTTTTTCTGCCCTTGTCCCGATAAAGTTGTTTCTTGATGAAAAGAAATATGATTTTCGATAGCTTGATTCATTAATTGAATGACTGCTCTCATTGCTTTCATATTATCACTCATCTTTTTCCAATCGCCGCCATTACTTTTTAATATCTCATCAGCATTTATTCTTTTGGTATCTATAAAAAGCTCTGGATAAGTATCATAAAAAGTTGATTTTCCCGAACCGTTAACTCCAGCAACAATAATATATTTTGGTCTCATCTACTTCACCTTACAAATTCTTTCCGACTAATTACTTTCTTTTGACGTTGTCGCAATCTAAAGGTAAACAAATCCCGATATAACTCTAGCTCTTCTTCTGTTTCAGCTTCTTCATAGGCACGTTTTAATTCCAACATATCCATCTGCATTACTTCGTTGTAAATTCTTTTTAACTCTTTCTCTATTTCCACATTATCCACCTTCTTTTACGCGATGTATTTTAACTAAATTACAAAATTATAATACTATCAAAAATGATTTTTGTAAATACTTTTTGAGTAATTTATTTAAATTTCAAAAAGAGAGTCTCTGAAATTAGAAACTCCCTTTTTATTACTCTCTCTATTTTCTTGTACGCAACGGCAAAATTTCCTTTTCAACAACTTCTTTAATGCCACGTTTTAATTGATTCTTATACTTCATTGGATTGATATCTTCTGCATGGTGTAATTCTTTATATTTCTTATAGTCACCAGATTTACGTAATTCAGATTCACCTAATTGTTTATCAATATGTGGACGATAATTCGCTGCATAATAGGCCAGAGCTTCTTCTGACACAGCCCAATCATTCGCAATTTGTTTCAACTTTTCATTCTGTGTTTCTTGAATTTTCTTCTCAAGTAAGTATGAAATAGATTCTCCACGGTATTTTTCTGGGTCTAATTGAACTTCGAACCAAATTTGATTGATTAACTCAGCCAATTGAGGATTATGTTTCGCCAAATCATCAATATAGCCACTGATTACCTTAGCTTCTTTTTCCGTCATTTCATTATTTGAACCATCTTCTTCAGGAATAAAGCTTTGAATTAACCGTAAAATATATTCATAGTTGATTTCATCTGTACGAATACTTTCTAATTCATAATATACATCGAATGGTTCATCATCATTATTATCATCGTTTTGTTTACGTCGTCTTAATTCATCAAGGACATTTTCGTATTTCCCAGCATACTTTTCAATTTCTTCTTTCGTTAGTTGGGCTTCCTGCATGACTTCTTCTTCATCATAATCAGCATAGACTTGAATCGATGAAAAATATTTATCAAACTCTTGGAAGGCTTTAGCAAATCTGCGCAATTCTTCGTCTGTAGCTGACTCAATGCTAGGTGTATCATCCGAAGTCGGAGCGATATTTTTGAGATTTCTTAATACATCATCAAAGTTAGCTTTTTCTTCTTCCCAACTTGGTGCCAATACGTGATTTTTCCCACCACTAGAGTATAAAGTTAAAGCATTATCTACAGCTTCTTGGAATTTGTCAGGCATTTGGAAAGTGACGATTTGACCATGCTTTTTATGATTATCAAATAAACGATTTGTACGGCTAAATGCTTGAATTAAATCTTGTGGCTTCATCGGTTTACGATCAATAAATAGAGTTGA
This sequence comes from Bacillota bacterium, assembly GCA_023389005.1. GTDB lineage: Bacteria > Bacillota > Bacilli > Lactobacillales > Enterococcaceae > Enterococcus_E. The sequence goes on along the minus strand of JAEWFE010000246.1, from coordinate 2,391 downwards.
TAAACATGGTGCATCAAACCCTGTTAACAAACGATTAACCACGATGATTAAGTCTAATTGTTCTGAACGAATCTTATATCTATCGCGTTTTCTTGCTAAGCGATCATTGACATTGGTATTATAACTCACTAAATCATCAACTGAGAACTTAGTATCAAATTCTTGATTATAATAATCGATGGCTTCTTGCATTTTTTCACGATTAGATTGACTATCTTCATCATTTTCAGTGACCGAGTATGTAATCGCAATTTTTGGAAAATCTGGTAAAAACTTCTTAGTACGTTCACTAATTTTTAATTCACTTTCGCCATTCTTGATTTTCACGAGTAACTCAAAATATTTCTGTGCCATCGCAATATTTTTTACCGTTAGCATGGCTTCATATGCTTCACCTTCACCATTTTTCATTCCTAACTTATTTTGCGATTTGTTTAGGATTTGATCTAAAACTTTTAACATATGCTTTTCGTTTTCATAGGCTGAATCAGGAATACTTTCTTCATTAACATCAGGCATAGTTGACATATATTCAATTTGAAAACCTAAAACAGCTTTATCGTGAATGGCTTCTTTAACCGTATAAGCATGTAACTTTTCACCGTATTGTTCTTCCGTCGTTTGCGCTAAATCACCTATCTGTTCGCGCTTATTCTCCGCAAAAATCGGTGTACCAGTAAATCCGTACCATAGTGAATTACGCATAAATTGTTTAATATGATGCTGTGCTTGTGGCGTAACTGCGCGGTGACATTCATCCACAACAAAAGCCATTTTTTTATCTTTAATCTTATTTGCTTCTCGTACATATTTTCCATCTTCAAATTTTCGCAACATGGTATTGATTTTTTGAATCGTCGTCACAACCACGGTTTGATCATCTGAAGAAAGACGTTTGACCAAATGATCCGTATTTTCAGTTTCATCAATATCTACAGTATCATTCTCTGCATAACTCATAAAGCTAGAAGTTGTTTGCTGATCTAAATCTTTTCTATCAACGATAAAGATTGTTTTATTGATGGTCGGTTCTTGTAATAAATTTCGTGCAACTTTATAACTCGTCAATGTTTTACCCGAACCCGTCGTATGCCAGACATAGCCACTTTTTTGCTCACGACTAGCTTGTTTCACTGCTTCAATCGCATGTACTTGGTAAGGACGTAAGATAATTAATGCTTTTTTCTCATCATCAATCACTGAATACTGCATCACCATCTCATGCGCCCGAGGGATTGAAAGGACATGTTCAGTAAATGAAACCAAATCCTTGACTGGGTGATTATTTTTATCCACCCAACCAGTTAAAAATTGTTCGTTGATTTTTCCATCTTTAGCCGCAGCAATATATTTCGTTTCTACTCCATTTGATACGACAAACATTTGTAAAGCTGAGTAGATTCCTCGAAACATTCCTTCTCGGTCGTACTTGCGAATTTGACGGAACGCATCCATAAATGGTTCAGAATGATTCTTTAACTCAATATGAATCATCGGCAATCCATTAATTAACAAAGTCACATCTAGTCTACGGTCACGCTGATTTTGACGTACGACTTGATTTACCACTTCATAGACCGATTTTCCTCCAGCAACATGATTTCGATGCAATACTTCTAGACGGATAGTGCCTAGACTTGCATCTTCACGTTGGACTTGCACTTTGGCGATACCATTTTCACCCGCAATCCATTTAGCTGCTTCATAAAAGTTAGGGAACATCAATTGGTTTTTGATTTGTTCTTTTTCTTGAACTGTTAATGGATGATCATTTAACGCTTTAGTATTATTTGATTCTAATATCTTAAAGAAATTTTTCCAAAGTTCTGTTTCTGTATGAATATCCCCACGATACTTCCATTGGCTAATTCCATTTGTTAATTGATGAATTAATCTTTGCTCCATCTCATTTTCAAGTGTATACTCTACCATTACTAAGCCCCTTTCGTCACTCTCTCAACGTCATTTTATCACGAAAAATACCTATAAAAAAGTAGAAAAACAAAGAGTATAAAAAAACGGTAGCGACCCCACTTTTTTCTGTGCGGATCACTACCATTTTTCATTTTTATTTATTTTGGCTGTCGATAATGATCGTAACGGGTCCATCATTAACGAGGTGACACTTCATATCGGCACCGAAAATACCCGTTTCAACCGGAATGCCTACCTGACGCAATCCTTCATTAAAAGCCTCGTATAAAGGAATGGCTGTATCAGGTTTGGCCGCTTGCACGAAGCTTGGTCGATTGCCCTTTTTAGTGTCCGCAAATAAGGTAAATTGAGAAATACTCAAAATTTCCCCACCGACATCAATGATAGAACGATTCATTTTTTGCTGATCATCTTCAAAGACGCGAAGTTTGCTAATTTTACCTACTAAATAATCGA
>JAEWFE010000029.1 GCA_023389005.1 Bacillota bacterium | reverse complement strand
ATTTATTACCGTTGTTATCACGATAAATTGTTTTTAACACGTTGATTGTTAATGGATTTGGAACGTGTTTTAATTCCGCTCCGTTAAAAAAGTAAGCGTCCTTTCCACCTGTTTTCGTGTTCTTCTTCCAATAGATTGCGTACATAGTTGTCACTTCTCCTTTGCTATTTTCTGTTGTTTGTGTTTGCGTTACACCTTGCTCGACATCTCGCTTAAACTGCTCTTTCGATACTCCCCACTTAGCTAAATATGGATACGGATCTACATGGTCACTACCGTTATTAGGTTGGTTATTTGTACAGTAGGCGTGAGTTTTAATGCCGGCTAAATCTGCGCTGTCTAATGTGGTAGGGATGCCACCTTCTGTCGCTAATCGGCGTAACAAATCGACATAGATAGGATAATCAATCATAAATTCTTCTTTTGTTTTATGACTCTCTATAAGTTCAACGGCGGCGTAGGTTTCATAATTCCAGCCGCCGCCAACATCGTACGCTCCACGGTTAGTTGGTGCCGTTTGAATCACACGACCGTTGCCAACAACGTGCGTAAAATAACCACTATTCAAATCTTTTCTAGCCATGTAATCAGCTTCATTTTGTGCTGTGCTATTTGGGTTTGCTGTACTATGCGCGTGTACTTGTCTATAAGGTGGACGCCCTACCTGTGGTGTGTCATTACGCATAAATATCGACCTCCTAATCTACCATTTTTAATGCGTTAATTGTCGCTTGCGTTGTTTGTTCTAAAGCAGACAAAATAAGCGTCAGAGAAACACCAACAAACGATTCTAGCTCATCGGGTTGATAAGCTAATAATCCTCGAATCGTGTCCGGTTGCGGCGCAGACCCTGTGACCCCTAACACTTTTTCAAGTTTCTCGATTGATTCGTTTTTCCCATTGCGAATCTTTTCAATATCTGCTTGTTTTTCGTTTTTCAACTTGAATAACTCGATATTCAGCGCTTCAATCTTTTTATTATACTCTTTGATTTCTTCTAATAATTGTTCTTGTCGCATATACATTTCCTCCTAGGTTATTTATCTTCCTTTTTTATTACACCAACTGATAATAGGTCATCTTCTATCAAAGCATCTAATTCGTATAATAACTTCACAAAGTTTCGTTTGCCGATGAGTGTATCGTCAGATGCGTCACCAAATGCGTTATCAAAATTATATAAGCTGGAATCATTTATTGGATTTTTAAGTTCGCAGTTGATAAATTCATTATAATTTGAAACAGGTGCTTCTTTAATCTTATCTACTGTATAATGACCTTTTACATGCCACATTATTACTTCTGGTGTGGAATAAGCATATACCTTATTTGGTCTAGTATTAATGCCAATTGGACTTTCACCCCACCCATAATAATTATGACTAGTGTCCAATGGGAACGTTAGTATACATCCATTATCAAATATCAACTCCCATGGGTTCGCTTTACGATTTAATATATATCCGTATGGTGGTCGTTTAACACTTACATTATCTCCTAGCGAACTTCCTAGTTTTTCTTCTAAAGCGGCCATACGATTCTGAGCATCTGACAGAAGCTCTGTATAACCAGAATTAATCTGATTTATCATTCTAGATATAAGACCGATAGACGGGAACCAGACATAATCTTCCTCTTCGTAAGAATCGTTGAGTGATACTCCTACATAATTCGAATACATAGCTTGTGATGGCAGATCGTCTGGAGATGCTTTTTTAAATAGAGTATCTCCTAATGGGTCATCCATTGATTTTGGAACTCGATAAGCGACGTGTAGTTTCGAATTTTGCAACTTGTCGTTCAATGAATTTTGAAATACCGCAAACGCTCCAAACGCTGGAAACCAAATATAATCTTCCTGATTGTTGGAATTAGAAAATGATATCCCAATCATGTTAGATTGAAGCTGTTTACTAAAAATAAACTCACCATTATCGGTTTTATAAAATTCCGTATCTTCTTGATTTTCAACGGATTTTGGAACTAAGTAAGCAACGTACAGTTTCGAATTAGATGACGGCAAATCTGGAAGAGCGATTTTCTCTTGAAGTTCTTGCATTTTTAAATCGAATTCTTTCTTCTTTTCCACAATTTCATCCATGGTATGGTCGACTATAGAATTAAAACCTAGGCGACTTTTTTCATAGCTCTTCTTTTCTTTTTCAATAAACTCATTCACAGATATGAATTGTGTCTCAAGCTCTTCCGCAGCACGCTGACTATCGATTAATGAACGTTTGAAATTGATTTTGAAATGTGAAATATCAATACGTTGATTCGTGCTTAATGTCACATAGAACGCAATTGTGACAAGTCCTTCTTGATATTTAAATCTTTCGCCAGGACTGTAACTGATACTCTGTTCTTCTACGCTCTCGACTTTACCTCTATCCTCGATGATCACCTTATTAAATTGTAATGCTACTCGAACATCTGCGTCAGTTAAATCAATTTTCTCACCATTATCATCCTCAAGAACCAGAACGATTTTCGTAACGTCTATATCTTGTGAATATACTTCAGCGTTCAAATCAATGGTTTTACGTATATTTGGACTTACATTCACTTTGCGTTTAATCAGTTTATATGCTTTATTCATTATGAATCACGTCCTAAATCATACGTACTAAGTTGATGACTGTTTCAAGCTGCTGTTTTTGTGCGTCAATAACAAACGTCAAAATAATATCAGTCATCGTACTGATTTCATCAGGGCTATACTGCGATAGTCCTTTAACAGTATCTGGACGTTTTGAGTCATCACCCATTAATTTTTCTAATTTCTTGATGATATCTTCCTTATTGTTTACGAATTCTAATCGACGTTCATTCGATTCCTGTTCGATACGTTGAATTTCCTCGTTCAACTCGTTGATTTTTTCGTAATAATCATTTACCTTTGTTTGTAATTCTTCTACTGTCGACATAATTCTTTTCCTCCTTAAACTAATTGATATGTCACTGTACCACAATGTACCCAAGTCCCTGGATTAAAATTCGTATAGTACATATGTCCATCTTTTTGAATATGAATGGTCATTGGCGGTGGGTTGAAACTACCAGCATTTTTAGTCAAAATTAAATTAACTTCTTCAACTGGTTTAATATCATTAGGTATTGTTTCAGCTAGTAATTTAAATTCCCCGCTACCTCCCCAATTGACTATTTGTCTCCAAACAGAGATTGTTACGGTGTTTCCGCGTTTTACTAATTTACCTTGAAGACCATATCCTAACGCTATATTTTTGTTATATACTGTTTTTAGTTTCTCGTTAAACCGACTATCAAATTTACCGTTAAAAACAGAGTTCATACGTCCATCGAAATATCCATTAAATGTGTCGCTATCGACGTGTCGCACCCATGTGGTCCAACTGTTGTTATGGCATCTTCTGACGTATGTTTCGGTTGTGTGATATGGAGACAAAGTCTGGCGGACTGCCGCGCCACCGTCATCTCTACTTTTTTCAACAATTAAACTAAAAGCACCGTTCGTCGGTCTATTCGCAATGGAATTAGCCCCGCCATTCGAGTCACCATCATAAGTTGTTCGATAGAATCCCGGTGTTTTATAGTTGTTTAGATTAGATTTATGTGGAATCACCGGAACATCCAAACCACCAGTTAACTTAGTAGGCATATATACTTCAAATAAATTACTATTCGATGGCCCACCTATCGCTACGCCTTTTCCGCCTTTTCTAACGTCAATGGCAAAAGACATAGGTGCTAAACCTTGTATAGTCGATGAACTACCTACTGAGTCACTTACCGTAATCTGAATGTCGTAGGTAGTTTCAACAGAGAACGAGCCACCGACAACTTTTGAAATATTCGCTTCCAATCGACTATCCGTAAATGTAGCATTATCGGCGAAATTTCCACTATTTGAAACGCGCGAACTGATTTTTATATTTTTAACAGACCTATCACAAGAAAATTTAAATTCCACTTTGGCGTAAGTACCGGATTCAGTCAATACCCCAGACGAATTACATCTATCTATTTTGACGTTTGTAATCCTTGGAGGTGTGTAATTCAACTCCCAAATCGCATACAGAGTAATCGGACTATTCGAAGTGTACTGATTTCCTGGTTGATAAGTCGCAGTTGTAGAACCACTCGATACACCCCAGCCTTTAAAAACATAATTTGTTTTCGTTGGTCTAGTATTTGACAAAGTTAAAGTTTGGTCATGTACTTTCGTTTGATTTCCGGGTGCGCCAGAACCACCATTCGCGTCATAGCTTACAGTGTATCCATTTGCACTCCACTGCGCGATTAACGAAAGATTTTTATCTTCACCGTATTGTTCGCCAGGCTTTACGACATGACCATTATCGCCACGTTTCCAACCGGTAAATCTATATCCCGACCTAGACGGAACTGTAGAAGATAACGTTAATATATCTCCATACCATTTAGTCTGATTTCCGGGTGCGCCAGAACCACCGTTTGCATTATACGATACTGTATGAGACTCTCGAGCAGGAACAGTAGTACTCCCACTAGCTGACACCCATCCTTGATAAACGCCATGCCATTGGACGTCCATATATAACCAACCGGTCAACGTGATATTTCGGTTACTATTTGTACGTGAAACGGTTATATCGCCGCTTGTAATGCGAGCGGGTCCTCTTACATAATTAATGTTAAACGAACCAGTACGTTTCTGTCCGTCGATGTTAACTTCCCATCCACGTGCAATACCGTTCGTTTGCGCCACACCGCCGAGTTGCGTCGTGATATAATCTAATATCCAGCTGTACGTAATCGTGTTTCCCGTTCGACTACGCTCATTGAATGTTAGTCTAATAGTCGGGCTATATTTATTACCCCACTGAGCAGATTCTACTGACGGCATATCTCATCAACCTCCTGTCCAACGTAATCCTAAATTTCCATTAGCTCTTTTTTTCCAAATAAAGCCATCTGGTTCTCCTATTTTGAGTTCATTTTTTACGGTTGCTGTTTCAATAAAAAGTCGTCTGTTCGATACGTACGCAACTCGTGTAGACCCATCCATATAATCCACGGAGGTATTACTGATACGAATCTTAAACGAGTCTCCAGCTTTACCAAGTTCCAAAACCGGTTGCTTTTGTTCATTAGTTGTCACATTAATGTACGCAGTTTTATCGTTTAAGTCTTTCGTCAACCTATCGAAGTTATTTAGACGTTGCTCTGCGGCTGTTAATTTACCTTCTGCAGTAGTTAGTTTTTCTAAAGCCTCGGATATTTGCTCTTTGTACGTACCCATGTTAAATGTCCAACCAGTGGATGTTTGCGTCATTAAACTTGCACCGTTTTTATCAGTAACCATTTTGACGATGGCATCAGATAATTGGTCGATGATAGATTCCGCGGAGTCCATCCTTGTGGTAAGTCCGGATACACCATTATTAGCAGTATCGGCCGCATCTTTGGCATCTATTACTTCTTTGTGAGTTGCCATGTCTTCTTTCGCAGGAGACCAATCATTGACGACATCCGAATTATCCATATATGGCGCAATAAATGTTGCCGGCTTATCGAAGGCGAATAAATAGGCTAAAGTGATATTGGTATATTTTTCAACTTCTCCGGTAATCGAAACTCGTTCCCAATCATTAGATTTTAGGGTGTAATTGTTTTCTTTCATCTTAGGCGAAGCAATGCCTTGATTCCAATATGTTTGGATGATTACTCTAGCGCCTTTTTGTCCTTTAACCCATACAGATAATGTATATACCCCAGGAATTTGTAGCGAATAACCATCTTGACATGGACCTACTTTAGTTCCCGCGTTTGGAGTCGCTAAGATTCCTTTGGAAACACCTTTAACGGGACTATCTGCAACATCTACTGTTTTGATTGTTCCACTACCAGATAATCGCCAGTGTCCGTTTTTCCATCCTTCGTTTCCAATTTTCATATCAGCGGTACCTCGAAGAATATTACGACCTCCAAAATTGAAGTTTTTCACACCTTCTTGAACCTCTTCCGTGACATTTCGACTAACTGCTGTATATACTTCTCCAGCTTTTCGTTCAAACTGTGTCTTAAGTTCGACTTTAGAATAGTAGTTGTTTTTGATTTCACTTTCTAAATCTTCAGGAGCCGGGGTCCATTGGGATGGTACAGTAGATTCTTCTAACATCAAATCTGTAAAATATAAATCAAATTCTGTTCCACTATAAAAAGTAAATTGGAAATATTGGTTGCTATTTGCTGTAAAAGTATGACTAACTTTAGTCCAAGTACTCGTTAATTTTACGGATTTAGCTCCGCCTTGTTCTGGGCCAAATGTATCTACAGTTCCTATACCTCTTACATATACTGACCAAGTATATTTCTTACCAGCAACGAGCCTCTTAGGCATACGCCAATAACAACCACCATGTTTATCCACTCCGGCTTTTCGATATTTATTTACTCGATAAGCTTTGCCACTTGGGGAGTTACTATCGGTAATTATGGTTTTGCTAACATTGATATGCGCCGTATCTCCAACAACTGTGGAAAATTGCGTAGTATCGAAATATCCTGTTCGAAGAAGCAAGTTTCTAGCCCCAACGGTTAGTTCGGACATCTTCGTTCCAACCTCTTCGGTCTTACGATAATACTCAGCGGTTTTCTTATCACTTTCTTCTATTTTCTTTTCGTATTCTGTAACGCGTTTCGTATACTTTGCAACTTCAGCTTGTGCGTCTCTAGCGGATTGAGCAGCTTTGTTTGCGGCTGTTTCAGCATTTTTCGCACGAGTTTCTGCGCCTTGTGCAGCACCTTTTGCCGTCTCAGCTTCTTGTTTCGCTGTATTGGCAGCCGTATTCGCGTTTTCCGATGCTGTTTTTGCCTCTGCGACTAAACGATTGGCTTCATCAACCTTTGATTTGGCTTTATCTACAGTGGATTTCGCATCTGCAATTTCTTGTGCCGTAGCATCCATTTTATTCTTCACAGCTTCGTAATTATTAATCGCTTCGTTTAACTCAGTGCGAGCCTGCGCTAAATTTGCATCCGCTGATTTAGCAGTACTAGCTGCAGCATCGGCTAATTCTTGAGCTGCAACAGCTTTATCGGCCGAAGTTTTCGCATTGGCTTGGGCCGCTTGTGCGTCTTTTTTTGCCTTTTCCGCAGCTTCTTTCGCTAGTTTAGCAGCTTCTTGAGAATTTCTCGCATTTTCTAACGCCTGGTCAACTTGATCTTTGGCTACAGTTGTGTCAGATCTAAACGTCTCCCAACTTTTACGAATGGTTTCGGTCGATTCGGCAGTATCTCGTTTCAATGTTTCGAAAGAACCTTGAATTTCTGCAATATCATTTTTAGATAAGTATGTTTGACTCATCGTGGTTTCCCATTCACCAAGTTTTTTCGTGACGGCGTCAGACATTTCTATTTTGATATCATCCATACCCTTTTTGGTTTGATATGTTCCCTTAACTTCTTCTTTATACGTATCGAATTGCTCTTGTAATTCTTGTTTAGCCGCTTTAATATTTTCTACAGATTTTTCTGCGACTTTTTTAATCTTATCTAATTCATTATTGACGTTCGAGACGTTTTTCTCAGCAGCGGTAGCTTTTTCGATAGCCGCTTTAGAAGTTTCGGACGCTATTCGTGCGGCTTCTAATGTAGAACCTAAATTTTTAGATACTTCGCTTGCGGCACTAACCGCCTCTTGGGCTTCTTTTTTAGCCGCATTAGCAATCTTTCCGGCTTCACTAGCGTCTATAATTGCTTGTCCAGCATCCGCTTTTGCATTGCGTGCTAGATGTTGAGCAGCAGAAGCGTCATCTATAGCAGTATCTGCTTTACCATCTGCTTTTTCAGCTTTATCTATTGCTTCTTGTGTCTTATAAGCTGAAGGTGGTTTGGTTAAATTTCCAAGAACTGTAGCGACATGATTTTGGATAGTAACTAATACACGGTCCCCATCTTTAGCATCCACTACTTCATTAATAGGAGTAAGTGATTCCGAACCGTCGATTTTGACATACTTGGTTTCACCTTTTCCTTGTATCGTTCCTCGTAAATAGGTTAATCCTTGAGGCGTTTTCTGTTTCGTAGCGTCCGAAAATTCTTTTAAAATACTTCTAGATAAAACCATTTTGAAATCACCTCCATAAATTGGTCGTATAAACAGCGGTCTCTTCTACCGTACAACCTGTACCGCATTGAATGGATTGAGAAATAACTTTTGCTTTAACGTCCCGTAACCCTGCTCTTCGATAATTTAACAATACGCAATCACCTACACGTACAGGACAATATCCATGCGAATACGTAATTTTATGTTCTAAACTAGATAAGTTTCTCAATAATTGTGTTGCGTAAATATCCAAATATTCCTGTGTTGGAGAGCCTTTGATGTTTGGATTCGTCTCCCGATGCACGATTTCTCTTCCACGATTTACTGTAGAAATTGGGCTGTTAATATCGTCATTGACAATTCGTGAAAACATCTTATGCGTATTTGTAGAATAAATAACCTCTACAACGTTAGGTACGCCATAGAGGTCTCGGTCATCTTTTAAACTTGGTAGTAATATCGAACTATTATCGTCATTATATTGCCAAACATGTTGGAGTGAAGCAACATCCGTAATCGGTTCAAATCCAACTCTTCCATAAGGGTCTAATGCAAACTTATATTTCGCATTGGCTATTAAATCGCTAATAAACGTCAACCATGAATCATCTGGGTTAGCTACAAAATCTTCGTATAATTTATCATTCGAAGTTGTCTCAATCACTGGCGCACGCATATTTTCCCTACATAGACTCGAAGCTATTTGCATGATTGGTTGTTGTTTCATTAGAGAATATCCAATAGAAGGATAATCCTCTTTCAATTCGATTAATGGCGTGTAAGCATCCATAGAAATGGTATATTTCTTTCCGTCAAATGAAGTGGAAGGCGATTGTATCATATAGGTACCTAGTGCAATCTTCTCAGTTACTCCATTTTGAATGACAACCAAATAGATGCGTAAGTAACATTCGTCTAAGACATTCGAACCATTGATAGTCGCACTACCAAGTGTTCCATTCGTCTCGTCACGGTTGATGGTGCACGATTCAATCGTATATACGCGTTCTTTGTCTTTCCAAGTAAAAGGATCCACAATATAAAACTCATATGATTGTACCATGCTCTTTGTCCAGTCAATCAATTACTCCACCTCTACTTTCTTCACTTCAATATTCACCGGAATCAATACATCTCTATGTTTGATACTCCAGCTTACTTTCACATTTGCCAAATATCCTGTTCCATTAGGTTCACGCACATAGACGTTTCCATTCCAGTCTGCCAATCGACGTAAAGTATATAATGTCTCTTTATCGTCTTTAGGAATATCCGTTGACCAACTTGCCGAAACGCCACGTTGTGTACCATAGTAACTTACTGGATTCTTTCTACCGATATACTCGACTAATGATGTATCCATGTCGTAGTTCTCCGTTGTATCTACATTACCTAACAATTTCAACATGGAACCTTGCCATGGCGGAGCAATCACTTCTTCTCCAAATGGATAATCAAACTGAGACCAATCTTCTTCCCACTGAATAATAATTGACTTTTCATCCACTAAAATCCCTGGTAAATCTGAGAAACTCACTACACCTGTAGATTTATTTCTTGCTACAATACGATATCGAGCATAATCCAAAGATGGGTGTGGGTCTGTAACAGAAGAATATCCATTATTTGACACGCCGGTAGCAATTTCAGTAAAAGTTCCATCGGGTTCTCTACGATAGACAGACAGAACTGCATCTTCTGGCATATTTCCTTCTTTATCATAGGCGTGTGGGGTAATATACGCACATAGTAATTTCTTGTCAATAGATACACTAGCATCCGTATCATATGTGCTCACATCCCACGAAACTAAAAACATATGGTCTGAATTTGCAATCAAACCAGAGTTCATCGATACGGTGGCATTTAAAATATACGACTGTCCATTTTCTAAAATAATATCATAGGGCATCAACTCGTAAGTAAAGCTATTACTTGTTGCCGGAATCACCTTCGAAAATATCTCAGTGCCAACAGAAACATGCACTTTCTCTCCATTTTGATTTAAAGTGTCGTACTCTGAATCAGATACAATAGACAGATTCCAACTAAGTGCCTTTTGACTGTTTGGACCAGCATTTAGTCGAATATCATAAGGAAAATGACGTAATACATTCGCACCGTCACCAGCAACCATCTGTAAAGTTGGTGGGGCATAGACATTAATTGTTCGTCTCATAGACCATTCGCTGTATTCGAAAGTAATTCCGCGCGTACGAACCCGCCATTGAATCTCAGCCCCATCTCGAAGTAATGCGTCTTTCACTTTATAGGAATATATTTTGTTCACATCGGTAAATTCATTATTCGCATCGGCTTCGGAATTTACTGTAATAATATCTGCCGAACCATTCACGACGAGTTCAACTTGCGCCTCAGTCTGTTTGGAGCCATCTTCTGTATTATGTGTCCAATACAAAATAACCGGTTCTCCAACAACCGCTGTAGCAGTCAATGACCATGTGGTAGGTGGATTTGGTTTAGTACCAATAATCTTATAAACAATATCACTGAAGGCAGATTGTCCTTTTTCATTCTTAGCGGCTACTCGGAAATACCAGGTCTTTCCTTTTTCCAACCCTGTCACATATGCGTGTGTACTTTTTACAGTCATTGAACTTACTTGCGAAGAACTATCGAAATAATTCTTATCCGTAGCATATTCAACCACATAGTCATCTGCCGTACTTACTTCGTTCCAACTGACTTTCACGGAAGTACTAGACTGTACATCCACTCGAACCCCTGTCACACTGGCAGGCATTGTATTGGATTCACTAGAAAAAGGAGACCACTCGCCTCTATTTTTCCCGCTACCAACAAGATTTACTGCTCGAGCACGAACGGAATATTTATACCCCGGTTCGATATTCGTGATATATTCTGCTCTGGCTTGAACGACCGATACTTCGCCTACAGCACAACGATTCGTATGTTGGTAATCAGTCATTCCTGTTTTATAAACTTCAAACTCAATCTTATCTGTTTTAGGGTCAGAGATATTGTAGTAAGAAGCTGTTAGTTTGTATTTGTCAATCACAACGGTCGGTGCTTGTAACGCATCAGGTTTACTTTCTAAAACATTATAATCTTTATAAGTAGGTGCGCCTTGCCAATAAGGAACATCTTGTTCGGAATTTCCTACTTTTTTTCGATATGTCTTAGCTACTGGTGTGATACAAAATCGCATTCTTGTAGCATTTTTTGGAATTGTGTGGACTGCTGCTAAATGCGTAGTGGTTTCTGTTCCATTTTCGAACCAATCGCCATTACCAGAGTCATACCACCATTTCAATTCATAGTGGTCGACTGTTTCATAACCGCCAGATTCCCCAGAGGATGAGGAAGAGGTAGAACCCCCTCCACCTCCTACTAAGTTTGAAATATGAATCGGACTCATGATGTTTTGTCGGCCGTCTTCTGAACGCCCCAACACCACACGATTACCTATTTTTTCAATCACTTGCCATTTTTTACCAAATACAAATGACGCAATACCAACACCGTTGTACCAACGAGAACCTTGCTTCACACTTACATAACTACCGACCTTAATCGTAGAAGATTGAGCGGTAGGTTTAGGCGCTGAGGCTGTCGTAGCGAATTTCCACACGACATAGAACTGGTCCGAGCCTCCATTTTGAATTCCCATACGTTCAATTTGTACAACACGAGCCATCCTTACACTCTCCCTTCTATTCTTGTATGTCTAATTAATGCTTGAACAGCGTTTGACACATTTGAACCATCGTCATAAGTGATGCCGTCAATCACATAGGTATTTCCAGCATTATTCACGACACTTTGTTTTAAATCTTTAAGCGCAGAGACGATGTCAGAGTTTGGGTTTCCATAACTTCTTCCAAATCTCGTAGTTCTACTTAAACTAGATGCACTTAAAGAAGGATTTAGGTCTAGAATTCTTCCAACCCCTTTTGATTGTTTGGATAATTGACTTAAATCTAGAACGGGACTAATCACTGGGCGTACATCAATGTTATCAGATACGTAATCGGTGATATTATTAATCGACTTACGTAGTCCATTCATACTAGCATTGGCCATATCTTTACCAGATTGATACGCTTTATCCTGATAACTATCAATCCCAATAACATAACCTTCTCCAGAGAATTCACCTAATGCTCTAAATTTACGAGAAGGAGAATGAATATCTGCTGCTTTTTTGGCTGCATTTATCGCATTGGTTACCATTTTGGCTGCTTCCTGAGCCGCCGCTTGAGCTTTACTAGCAATTCCGTCAGCAAAACCTTGCGCGGCATATCCACCTGCACTAGAGAAATCGCTATAACAATTTTTAGCGACACTTACTGCTCCGTCAACAATCTCTTTAACAGCTGATTTAACCCCGCTAGCTTTTGAAGTGATACCCGAAGATAACTTATCCATCATCGTGGAACCGGCTTTAGAAAACGAACTAAGTTTAGATTCTGCAGCTTGAACACAAGCATTCATGATACCATCTATTTTTCCTCTAACAGTCCCCCCGCCAGTTCCGATTCCATTCGCAAGGCTTTCTGCCATTTTGATTCCAATTGGACCGAAATCGGCATTTGTTCCAGATACTGCATTAACAGCTTTTTGCACCACATCGGAGACAATCGTAGGTAATGGATCTAATCCGGTTTTCATCCCAGTTGCAATTGCGGTACTGATAGATACCCCTGCAATGCCAAAATCTGTAACTTTACTATTAATTGACTCAGTAATTTTTGTGGTTATTCCGGATACTGAAGTTTGAATATCCCCTTGTGCCTCGTCTAAACCAACTTTGATATTAGCAGCTATCGCGGTTCCTATCGCTTTTGAAGGAGGGACTACTGACGGGATTGCAGTTTGTAATGTGTTAATGATTGTAGACATCATCGTTTGAATAGCTGGACCGATTTGAGCTACGCCATTATTTATCGACTCAGTTAATCCATTTAAGGACATTTGTCCAATCGAATTCATACCCGTAACTAGATTATTTAATGTTTCTGGATTGAAATTGGTCAACTTTGTAAGTGTATCAACAGTTGTTCGAATATTGGTCAGCGCAGTTGATATAGTGTCTGATGCGAAATTATCTAGTTCAATTCCTTGAAATTCTTTAATACCATCAGCCATAGACATAAGAGAGGTGCCAATTCCGGCTGGTAATGTAACGCCATTCCATTTTGAAGTTGCGTCAGCTAGTTTACCTAAAGGTTCAACCACGGAACCTAAAGCCCAGCCTTCCCAGAATTTACCACCAAAAGCTTTGACGCCATCAGCAAGCGATTCTAATCCTTTACCTAAACTTTGTGGGATACTTACACCATTCCAATCAGTTAGCGAAGAAGCTAATTGACTAAGAGGTTTGGTTAAATTTCCAATCGTGAAACCTGTGGTAAATAAACCTTTGAACTTCCCTATAGCTTTAGCTAAACTTTCAAGCCCTTTTGTTAATTGACCAGTAATTGGAACTTTATTCAACTTCGCTAGACTATCGGCTAAGACACCTAATGGTTTCCCAAGTTTCTCGATAGTAATTGCTCCGACAATAGCTGTTGTGAATGAAGTGATGGCATCTTTTAATGGATCCAGCCTATCTTTTAAATCAGAAGGCACTTCCATATTTTTTAACTTTTTAACACTATCTGCTAAAATACCTAATGGTTCTGCTACTAAAGAAACAGATACTGCCCCAACAATTGCAGTAGTAAATGCTGTGATTCCTGCTGCCAATGGTATTAGTGAAAGACCTAATGTCGGAGGTACTTCTACACCTTTCCATTTCTTCATCGATTCGGCTAGTGTTCCCAAAGGTTCTGCAATTAAACCAATACTGATGGCACCCAAACCAGATAATGAATTTAGTAACCCACCTAAAGCAGTTTCTCCAAGTGCACCGGCCATAGCAGATAAGCCTCTGCCTATTTCATCCCATTCCATTTCACCGAATTTTTGAAGTGCAGTTGCTAAATCTCCTAAACCTTGAACAGTTAACACTATAGAACCACCACCTAATAGACCAGAGAGTCCAGATAGTCCCGTTAAAGCAGCTGCTAGTCCTGTCTCACCTAAAGCGCCACCCATAGCCACTAGTCCTCTGGCAATTTCGTCCCAAGACATGTCGCCAAACTTTTTAAGTGCATCGGCAATATCTCCTAATCCTTGGACGGTTAACAATATTGCCCCTCCGCCTAATAGACTGCCTACTGGAGCAATAGAACCAAGTGCACCACTCATCAACGCTATCTCGGCTAGAGCGCCACCCATCCCTGTTAAACCACGTTTGATAGACGCCCATGTCATAGCTCCTATTTTCTGAAGGTTATCTGAAATTTCGTCTAGGCCGTTGGTTACGATATAAATAGAGCCTGCGGCAAACATACTAGATAAACCTGCTATCTTACCAAGAGCACCAGTAGCAATTGCAATTTCTGCTAAAGCGCCACCCATTCCAGTTAAACCACGTTTGATGGACTCCCATTCCATATTTCCAATATTAATTAGATTTTCAGAAATTTCGTCCAATCCATCGGTAACAATTCGAATAGAACCGGCAGCAAATAAACTAGACATACCGGCTATTTTGCCGACTGCAGCGTTAATAGCGCCTATTTCTAATAGCGCACCACCCATTCCGGCTAAACCTTTCTTAATATCTTCCCAATCCATGTTACCTATTTTGATTAAATTGTCTGAAATTTCGTCTAAGCCTCTAGTTACGATATAGATAGAACCTGCGGCAAACATACTAGACATACCAGCTATTTTACCTACAGCAGCATTAACTGTTCCAATTTCTGCCAATGCTCCACCCATTCCGGCTAAACCTCTACCAATTTCGTCCCAGTCCATATCGCCAAATTTTTTCAATCCGCTCGCAATGTCTCCTAGCGATTTCGAAACGATTAGGATAGAAAGTGCTCCTGCTAAAGATTTACCACCACTAATTTTACCCATAATTCGCATAACTAGTGACATTTCTAATAAAGCGCCACCCATAGCAGATAGTCCTTTACCTATTTGTTCCCAGGACATTGTCGATAAATCTTTCATTGTGGTACCAAGCATTTGAGCTGTTTTAGCCATTGCTAGCATCGCCACGCTGGAACGTAGACTAACTTTATTACCATTTATCCCCTTCATTGCTTTTGTTAGGGCAAACATCGCACCGCCTATAGATGTCAGACCTTTTGCTATTTGCTCCCACGATAAATCTTTTACCTTGTTCATAGCACTTGCTAAAATATCTATAGCTTTTGCCATAGCCATCATCGCAACTGCAGATTTTAATACTCCTTTTGATTTAAAAGAAGATAACGATTTCGTCATGCTCTTAAATCCAGCAGTGAGTATTTTCATAAGCGCGGCCATAGTACCTAAGGAAATAGCAATTTTATCAGGTTCGATTTGTGATAAGGTTTTAATGGAGTGAACTAAAATAGCAATAGCTCCGGCAATCATTACAATGGATGCTACTTTTATCCCTTGTTGGAAGGATTCTAAAGAGTCTTTAACTGAACCTAATATTTCTTTAAAGTTTGTTAATCCGCTATCCTCGTCTCCACGTTTTAATAATTCAGCTAGTGATTCGAGAGGCTTTTTAATTGAGTCTAAAACTTTTCCAAACTTTCTAGCAAGTGAAAATATACCAGCGCCAGCCAAGCCTGCAAATATATCGCCTAAGCCGACATTCTCCTTAATCCATTTGAAAGCATCTTTTCCGCCTTCTTTTAACTTACTAAACACTTTAGATACAGCAGAACCAAATTTAGAAAGTCCGTTTCCAATAGTATTGAATATTTTATCGCTATCTTTTAATTTATCACGGAGTTTTCCAAAAATATCAGACACTTTTGATAACCCTTTAGTTACGGTATCGCTTACCATTTTGAATCCATTACCAGCTTTTATGTTTTCGTTCAACTTCGTAAAGAATCTACCTATGGCCGAGGTAACATCCAGGATTGAACTTAGGATACTTCCGCCAGCACTACCAGTAAACCAACTGAATATCGGTTTGAAAACTGCGCCAAGACCTTGACCGATAATAGACGCTATCGAAAACAGACCTTTAAAAGTCTCTTTAAGTTTTTTAGCATTATCGTCACTTAGTTTTAATTTCGAAGTGAATTCCCGAAACTTATCTGTTAATTCAAAAAGTCTTTTAGCAGTCATTGGCGGAAAAATATCTCTAAATGCTTCAGAAATCGGCTTAATGACAGAACCTATTCCAGAAATAATATTTTTAAATGACTCTAATAAGGCAGTTCTTCCGCCTAAATCTTTCCAGCCTTGTAAAAGATTATTTCGTGCTTCAGATTGTTTATTTAACCAATCGCTTACTGTATCAGAAATACCACTTAATAACTCTTTTGCTTCTTCAAAGTCACCTATAATAATTTGCCAACTTTGTGTCCAACCAGACTGTGCTGCCTCTTTTAAGGTATCCCATAACTGCGTAACCGTCTTAACCTTAGTTGCTGCCTTAACTGCGGTATCTGCCAAATCTAAAATGTCTTTTGCTTGTTCTTTGGTATAACCTTTCTGAAGTAAATCGGCTTCCGTATAAGCACCGGACAGTTGCGTCAATGTTTCAGTTAAAACGTCGGAAGTTAGCCATTCGCCTTTAGTTAAAGATTCCCTGAACGAACCGTATTTCTCTATAAGCCCGTCTACATCTTTTCCCATTTGCTTCGCAGTACGTTTTAAGGCGTTTTGAAATACCTCACCACCCATACCTGCATTTACAACTGAATTCCAGTCCATCAACTGAACTTTACCCGCAGCTAATGCCTGTGATAGCTGATACATGGCTGTAGAAGCTTGTTGAGAAGTCGAACCTGATACAGCTGCCAAGTTTGCAATCCCTTTAATTGAAGTAACTGATTTGTCTAAGTCTACACCCGCCGCTGTAAATGTACCGATGTTACGTGTCATCTCCGTAAAGTTATAGATGGTTTTATCGGCGTAAGTGTTTAATTCTCCTAAAGCTTTGTTTACATCGTTAAGGGTACTTCCCTTACTTTTAGTATTTGCCAAAATCGTTTGAACAGCATTCATCTGTGTTTCATATTCTTGAAAACCTGTCTTAATCGGGTCAATGGTTAGTGCGGATGCGATATTCTTTCCTGCGTTAATTGCTGAATTTGTGATATTGGCTATTGCGGTCATTCCTGCTATTTGTAACGCTGAGAATTTAGCTTTTACGACATCTACCCCGTTAGCTAACGGACTAAAATCTACTCTTTTAGCTTCGTCACCAATTCCTTCTATGTATTTCTTTGAACCAAAACTCGATAATGATTGCTTAAGTTTGTTTAAAATTCCTATACTTTTTTCGGCATTCTTTTCGAAATCGGCGCTGTCCATTTTCATGGAAACGACTTTTTCATCTATGGACTTACTCATAGTCTGGTGACCTCCTTCCAAATATCACTAGCAAATTGCTCAAAAACACCCTGTATAGCTGGATTGATGTAATCTCTACCTTCAACCCATCCGCCAGTACCCGTACCATGACCGTATTGCAAAATAATTGCTATATTAACACCTTTATTAATATTGGAATTACTAAAAACAATCTGTGCTCCAGATCCATTTTGAATTATTTCGTAATTCCATGAACTTGCTGTTTTTCCGCTTTCAGTAGGAGTAGCAGACGAAAGGGCGGCCACACCTAATTTTCCGTATTTGTGTAAAATATCAGTCTTTCGAATCTTTTTTACACGTTCGAAATATCTCGTTAAGTTGGCGAAATCGCCCTTTTGTCTTACTGTAATCATTGAATCTACCCCGTACTATTATATTTGGCACGCCGTTCAGCGTTTAATTTCTCGTTTCTGCGAAGAATTTCCGATCTTGACATCTTTTTAGGTGGATTATTCTTCACATTGCAGAATTTTATTAAAGTTAGTAATCTATTGAGATGCCACTTCTGACATTCCATAGGTATACTGTTTACAAACATCGAATAATAAATTGTTTCGGTAGTGACGAATTCTCCGTTCCTAGACTTGCTATCTGACTGTGAAAAAGTTGCAGCTGTCATAGGAGAATCGATATATGTCTGAATTTCTTCAATATTATCCTCTGAAAGTCTTTCATAGACTTCATCCGGAACATTCTGTGTGATTGTCATACACTTGATATAATCTAATATTTGCTCTTTGCTTTTATCAGGCGTATGTAAAAAAGGAACACACCACTTTGACTCCCATTTACTTACCGAGACTAAAGAATGTTCTAATTGTAGTGTGTAAGGTTTGCTAACGTTAAATTCCTCTTTTATTTCATCCCACATTTCTGCTCCGGGAACGACAATTCTAAGCAAGATTAAACGTTGGTTGAGCAAGTTTGTTCATATTAGGAGTAACTGCATCAACAAACGCATTAAAGTTTTCAGGATTAGAGATAACTTCCATGAAAATCTCATCATAAGCTGGTGATTGTACAAAAGCATCTAATAATTCATCATTCTTGATAAATCGTTTGCCATCTTCACTCTTAATCCCATATGACTTTGTCAATACATCTTTTACAAACTTGTAAAGTACTTGATGATTATCTTCGTTTTTGGCTTTCTCAAGTAGTTCGGAGTAACCGCCCTCAACGCTTACTTCCAATTCCGCTAATTCGCTAGGCTTCAAATGGAAATAAAAATCCTCTGTTTGTTGTACTCCGTTGTAATCAATGTAAGTAACTCGTTTTTTTAGCATGTTGTTTTTCCTCCTTTAATAAAAAGAAGAGTCCGACCTTTTAAATCGAACTCTCTATACTCCATTTTGAAATTATTCTTCTGCTAACAAAGCAATCACTTCGTCTGGTAATAATAATTTTGGTTCTGCCAGCTCAGTACCATATAAGGCATCTTCTAACTTCTTCATTTTGTCTGCTTCTACCAAAGTAGAATCGATTGTCAGGATGGAAGTTGGCTTATGTCCTGTGACTGGAACTGGTGTAGTTGTCATTTCCCAAGATAAAGTAATCGCCTCTGGATTATCGTTCACTGACGAATAAGACTTTTCTGAAGGTGAAGCTTTACCACCATAAATTAAATGAAGAACGTAACCGTGATCGTTAAATTCGGTATCGTTCCCTTTAATGGTTTTGTAGCATAATCCAAAGCCTTTTCGTTCTTGTTGACCAATGGTCACACCTTTTGAAATTTCAGCGCTACCGTCGCATTGTTTCCACTCGTCTGGGTAAGAGAATGCTTCAATGGTTGCGCCAAATTCTTCAACGGACATTAAGTTTAAATACTTGATATTATCAGCATACAACGGATTTGGCTCAGCACCTGATGGAGATTCGCTAATTTGTGTCAAACCATTCCAAGCAACTCCTTTTCCATACGTGCCACCTTTTTGTTGTACATATAAGACGCCATTGCTAACACCAGTTTCATAGAAGCGTTTTCCAGCTTCCCCCCACGCTAATTTTGCCATGTGGTATTTCCTCCTATAAATAAATTGTAATAACGTCATGATGAAGATTATCCGATATATAATGTCGGTCATAGCTCGCATAAGGTAATTCCAAAATTTTATCGATAACTTTATTGTCAGGACGTTTATCAATGATAATAATCTGATATCTAATTCTAGATATATAGTTTGAATTATCCGCTTTTTTCATATCCACATCTTCTTTAGAATACATAATACACGGATAAGTTAATTGTCTATTAGCAGGTGCCTGATAATAGACTGTTTTAGAACCTAATAGTTCCTCAAGTTTCGTCTGAAGTTGTAGACGCTTGTTGCCCATTATAGACACCTCCAGTAGACAAAATAAGCCTTGGAAAATTAACATCAACATTTGTTATCTTCCAGGCTCCACCTAATTTGGGTATAATAAATTTTACGTATTTCATGTTAGAGAAATGTTCTTTGGCATATGGATCAGCTAAGATGCTAATATCATTGGAGATTGTGATGTTGTCATTGATATTGCCAGAAGTTTCATTTCTCCGATAATTTCTTAATAAATCTCCAGTGTATTTTTTCTCAATGATTGCATCTTCATAGATTCCAGGTTCTATTTCAATACTCTCACCGTAGCCGATTATTCCATAAAATTTCGCCATTTTGAATTTTCTCCTACACTGCGGCTTCGTCTAATTCTAAAGCAATGGCTGAGAATGGAACTGTTAAGGCACCAGAGATACGTGTTTCAATCAAGTATTTTTGTTGGTTGAAGTCGATGTCGAAATCATCAAACATGCTCACTTGTCCGCCACGGTCCGTACCTACATAGTAGTCAGATAAGTTTACAACAATGCCGATTAGAGGTTTATTACCTTTACTCTTTTGTTTTTCCATCACAGGTACAGTGACAATTTCTTTTACGCGCATTGCTGTAGCTAATTTATCTACAGAATCGTAAATGATACGTCCATTCTTGTCTTCTAATAATAGACATTCTGTTAACATGTCTTCTGTAGTGAATAATGTAGGCATGCCAGAACCACGATATTGTTTACGAGAACGAACTAATGAACGAATAAATTCTTTAGCTTTCTCAGCGTCTGTAGCACCTTTTGCTACTTTAACACCATATTGGATAGTGAATAATTCATCGTCGTTGAATACTGGACGAATGTTTAATTCTTGAATCTTATCTTCTGAAGAAGCTAAACGACCATCACCAATTAAAATTGCTCGAGCGATTTCTTCATTTAACATTAAGCGCATTTCAGATTTTAACCATGGAATAATATCGAAAGTGATATCTACCACATCGTCACGGTCTAATTTTTGCTTTTTATAAATCGTTGTTGGTGAGGTTGTACGTTTAAGTAAACTAAACACTTCTTCTTTCTTTAGATTCCCTTTGATGTAACCACGAGCACGAGCTTCATCTTCAGTAATATTAGCAAAAGTCGATTTAATACGTGAGAATGGAATGTTGTGTACAGCATTCATTACTTTATCAACCCAACCAGTTTCACGTTTGATGAACGTAGGCATATTCGTTACGTCTTTTGCTTCTGGGAACAAGTAATCAATGTTTTCGATTCCATAGTTCTCAGCATGCTGAAGCGTTACATCTTTCAAGCTACCATAGCGTTTAGCATCGTCCATGATTGCAGCCATCTCAGAATGCGTTAACACATCTCCAGCATATTCTTCATTTTCAAATACGTTATGTTTCATAGATCCATTTCCTCCGTTTTCTAATGCTTGTTCAACCAAGAAATTCATTACATCTTGTTGCTTTTCATCCATAGTATCGATAATATCGGCGATTGTTTCGTCTTCATCATCGTATTCCTCGTCATCATAATCATAATCATAATCATAATCGTCATCGGAATGTTGTACGGCGTCTCCTCCGCCCTCGATAGCTTGACCAATCAAGAAATATACGGCATCTTTTTGTTTTGGAGATAGAGTATTGAAAATGTCTTCAATAGTTTCTTCCTCTTCGTCCGCATGATACATTTCTTCTTCATAAATATCGTCTGAATGTTTCAATTCGATTTCCTCCCCTGTATAAATTACAGCTCGATCGTCTAGTTCTTCACCATGTGCCATCACATTGTCAATAAATGCACCTGGATTGGCGCCTGCTAAAACTAAACTAACTTCTCTAATATTCCCATGAATAACATTTCCCATATCTTGCTTCAAATTATTCGCATAAATAGATAGAGCATTAATGTCACCATGTTTGACCATTTCTTTTGCTTGGCGTCCACTTTCAGTATCGTTGAATCTGCAATACGCATATACGCCTTCACGACGATTTTGTAATACAGCATGACCTAATACATCAGATGGACTATCATGACGATGGTTCCAAACTAGGGGCACTTTATTCCCATCATTATGTTTGAACGCATTCGGCATAATTGTTCGACCGTCGGAGCATTTCAAATTACTCTTCGTGGCCCATCCACTAAAATCAAACTTCATTTTGAATTCCTCCGTTTAGTTTTGTTATGCATGCTCTTGAGAATAGAAGGTGTGTTCTGTTGTTCCATCAGAAACAATTAATGCTCCAGCACTACTATCAACTTTGAACAATAAAGGTTTATAGTAAACATCTTCATGTTTTACGGTAACGCCTTTATAGAACAACTCTAACAATTCATCTTTTGTGATTTTCTCTTTTTTAGCCTCATCCGTAAAAAGATGTTTTGTAGAATCATCTGCATACAAAATGTTAGTTGCTACAAATTTGTCATTTGCTTTGATATAAATTTTACTCATAATTCATTTCCTCCTCAGGATATAGTTCTTCTTCAGGGTACATCTCCTGACCTCCCACGCCAGGTTGACTAATATTACTGTTCAATAGCTGGTCAGCTCTAGGATCCTCAGAAGGTCTCATGCCAATCTTTTGGCGAATTTCATTACTAGACATGATTTCATTTCTAGTAAATTTATCAGCTATTTCTGCAATATTATTAATCGGAACCAGTTTAAATGGATCCCTAAAGAACGTAATTGTTTGATTTTGAGTTCGAGCAGTTTTCGTTAGGAATTTCCGCTTCATCTCATCTGTTATGGCTGATACTATTGGTTCGATGCATCGAGTATAGTAGTTCAGCATTTCCTGTTCGTTTGCTGTACCTTCTAGAACTCCTTGTGTAATACCTAACTGGCTGTATAGCATACTCGTTAAATATTCGACTTGTTTCATAAGGTTGTTTTCGACAGGGCGATTTAACTGAGTTACTTTCTCTGTAGAATCAACATATGCAATACCATATTTTGAATTATTCAATTGTGCTTCAATGTCTTTTTTTCGACTCTCAGCTTGTTGGCGTCTAGCCTCGGATTTAATAGTGTATGGTAATTGAATAAGTAAGTCTAACTTTCCGGAACCGCTTTGCTCATCTATTTGGTCCAACAAACTTAGTTTTCTTATCAATCTTTTTAACGTTGAATTCGATTCGTTCATAACAGAATAAAGAGGATTTTCAACTATCGCTACATCTCTTTTAGCCATAGTGAACTCCTCTTTACGACCTGTATTTTCGTTATATGCCCGGATTTTTACATGGGCTGGATACCACTCTATAACTTTCCCAGTTCTCAACTGATAAATTTTATAAGAACCCGTGTTGTCTGGATTCGTATCTGTTTCCACTGGAACAATTGCCACACAACCTTCGTCAAACATCGACATGACAACATCTTGAAAAAATGCCCTACTCGTTTGGTCTAGATTTGCTTCCAATGTTAGACAATTGTTTAACGAAGAATCTATAGTGTTCATAAACCTACCGTCTTCGTCTAGTTTACAATGCTGTATATTCATAGCAGCCACATCTAATGCAATTCTGTTATACACAGACGTAACAATAGTTTGTTCGTTGCCACCACTAAAACGTGGTCTGTCTGGTCTAGAATAATAACTTGGACCAATATTATAGTTAAATGTAGGGGCTCTATTCATGAACACGTTAAACGCGTTCTTAACTCTCGTACCAAATGATAACTCCATTTTGAATTATCCTCCTATGATTAAGCGTATACATTTCGTTTCGTTTGTTTATAACGTTTCTTCGCTTTCTTATATCGTTGTTCAGCAGAATTTGCTTTTCTAGCACTTGCTGAAGCTCTATCGTATAATTCGTTGGCTTTAGCTCGTTGTTTCTTACTTGGACTAATGCTTCTTGCTGTGTTGATTAATGAAGACGATTTCCCTAAATCTTTTTTATACTGTTTATTCTCTTGTTTGTATGACTTTTTAGCTTCTTTCATTGAGTTTTTGGCTTGGTCTATTTGGGATTTATTCTTTTTGATATTTTTTTTACGTACACTTCGTTCACGCATTTTAGAAGCTAAATCAGCTCCTTGCCCTAATCCTAGTTTGCCTCCAGTAACAATGTTAAGATTATTCGCCGCTATTCCCTTTACGTAAGCTTTTCCTCTTCCATTACCATTTAATCTAGCTTTGTTGTATTTTAAAGCTCCGTAACTCCCCATTAAAGCCGCTTGAGCAGCCACCTTCGCACCACTTGTTTTACCAATTTTTTGGTATAATGCTTTTCCATCTTTACCTAATCGTCTAATGTTCTTTTTATTAATTAAATCAGCTTTAGACCTAAGAACATTTGCTTTTGCTTTATATACATCATTGCCTCTATTACGTGCTTTTTGATCTAAACGACCTGCACGTTCCATCATTTTTCTTGCTCTACGGTGTCCCCATTTCATTCCTACAACACCGTAGTGATACAATTCATTTTGATTCATGTTTTACCTCCTACCAATTTTGAAATCCTATATCTTTTAGATATTTTCTAGCTTTCTTAGTATCTTCATACCCCAGGTCTTTTAATGTTGCACTAGCCATTTGATCAAGATGTTTATTAATGAATTTATCAACTGTTTTCTGATGCTTCGCTTGTAATTTATTTTGAGCGTCAACAAAACGTTTATCGACTACCAGTGTTTTTCCTGGGTGCGCTTTGTCAAACTCTTTATACATTTTATTTACATCTTTTGAAAAATTCTCTAATCTTTTATGTGTAGACGTTTTTTGTAACTCTCTACTCATTTTGTCTCTTAGAGCATTGCTATTTGAGAGTTGATTCTTTTTCATCTTCTTTTGAAACTGCTTTTGAATCTTTTTACCTCTCACCTTTGTGATATCTTTTGGTCTTGCTCTACGGTGTCCCCATTTCATTCCTACAACACCGTAGTGATACAATTCATTTTGATTCATCATACTCACTACCTTATTCGAACTCGTCTTTGTTTAATTTATAAGCTACGAATGCATCCATCATCGCGGCAACTGCATCGATTTTTGCCTCGTAACGTTTCTTCAACAACTTCCTATTACCATTTGTATCCTGCATCACAACACAGTTACCCATTGTGAAACTCATAAGTTCCTCATCAAATAAAAGCATTCTTTCCTCAGACAATTTCTTTAATTCCCCAAGTGGTACAGACTCTGTTTTTACACCTTGAATAACCTTCTCAATTCCAAATGGACCATTCTCTTTTTCCCAACGTTCCACAAACTCTCTAGCGTTATATGGGTCAAATCCAAATGAGCGAACGTCGTACCCCATCTTAATGATATGAGCATCTAGATCATCATATACTTGCATCATGTCTAAAATATTTCCATCTAATACAATTAGACTTCCCTCTTTTAGAAACTCTTCATACTTGGTTCTCATTGCCAGCGGTAATTTAGACATTGTTAATGATGAAATATAGTTCCTAGTCTTCACGCCAAACGTTCCATCTTTAAGTGGGAATAAGAAAGTAAAAGCACAAAAATCGTCCCCTTGAGACAAGTCTGCGCCAAGTGAACATGGCATTGACCAAAAATCTCTGGAACGATGCGGTACCGTTTCTTCGTATGTAAAATAATAAGTATACCCCTCCATCGGTATTCCAAACCTTTTAGCAAGAATATCGTTTCGTGCAGCTGGAGATTGTTCCGCTCTCTCGACGTCCAACTGGTAAGCTTCATAGCTAACAGTCTTTCCTAAATTTGGGTTCGCCTTTAACCACATTTCTGGATTTCCAACTTCTTCGACATCGTCGAGTTTGTAATACCAGATAGAAACGTGTGGTGCTGAATACTCTCCTTTAAGAATTTTCATTAATTCCATTTTGATTGTGTCACCACTACCATTACGGACAGTCCCTTCAGAACTCGTGGCAATGATCATGTAATCCTCATCGCCTTTGGTAGCACTTTGTTCTAACGCTCCAATCACATCTTCGCGAATATCACCCGATAGCCATTCGTCGACTGTTGCTGTTTTCACACGTAGTCCTTGTAACTTATCAATCTTCATCGGTCTTACTTCTAATAATGAACCTGTTAAGAAATTTTCAATTCCTTTTTTCGTCGATGCTAACTTCACTCTATCTGCCTTAGAACCACTTGTGTTACGAATCGAACCTTCAGTTAAGAATTTGTATAGTGGTCCTCTTGAACGAGTAATTGCTGTCCGAATTGGCGACATAACTTCCTCTGCCTGTTTCATAGTTGGGGCAGTTGTAACTTGATGGGTGGTTGATGTATCTACGTTAAGCATGAAATTCTGAATACATGAACTATACATTGACTTTGCAGCACCTCGAGCAACAATCAGATACTGTTTCTTAACAAGACGAGTTTTGATAGACTTTCTAACGTACTTTCCTCCATGACCATCTTTATCGGGAACCCATACTGTTCTATCGATGAAATAATACCAACCGAATAATTGTTCAGCCCAAAGTTTAAACGAATCAAGTAGGTGTAAATCTCCACCATCAGTTAGAGTTAGCTCATTCTCGCAAAATTCGATAAAACCCTCTACAGCTTGATCGTCGTAATATACGCCTGGGTTTCTAACCAATTCGTCTATTCTGTTCATCTCCATGGATATTTCTTTGTTTACTGGAATCTCTCCACGTATAACTGCTTCACGGAACTGTCTATAGTATTTAGGAGTTGCGGTATTAGATAATGCCATTCAATCACTCCTTTTAAGCATAAAAAAAACACGGCGTTGACCGTGTCTAAATGTATTACATAAATTCTTTTCTATCCCATCGTCGTATGATGTCCTCTGCTTGATAAGGATAGTCTAGGAAGTACGTTTGGAAATACTCTCCTGTAAATTTATTCACTCCTCGGATAATATTGTCATCGTTTCCGAAAGCGATATGCACTTGATTTTCTGCCGCCATTGACGGATTGAACGCATTATGTTTGTCGTTTTCTTTTACTATGCGGTATGCTTCTTTTACGCTCAATACCATAATAATCTCTCCTCATTTTTCTTAATTTATGCATGACAAAGCCTGCGCCCTTAATTCTGCTACTATCGAATGTAGTAGCTACTTTTTCGCCTACATTTTTGATGATTGACTTCATTTCGTCCATATTCGGTTCTAGGTCATCTAATCGGATGCTTTCGATTGGCTTATTTGTTGCTCTATTATAGTATTTAAAATAATTGGACGCATCGCGAACACCATTTTGGGCATCTGTGAATAACACATTTCCGTTTTTAACTTCCCAGTTAAAGAAATGCGCACCGTCGAATCCTCCGTAATTGTGGTGAAGTCCGACCATACCTCTAGCACCTTCTGGGTATTTATCTAAAATAGACTTTGAAAATTTAGCACCAACATCCTTGACACTTGAATCAATATCAACTTTGTTAAATGATTCATCTTTTAGTCCTTTAAAAAATTGTCCTACATGCTCAACTCTCATTTTGTTTGGATTACCTAATGCTTCTGTATCAAAACCTCGTCTACGCATTTCATAGTTAATTGAACAGTTACCACAGTTATTAGTAAAAGCAGCCTGTCCAGTTCTAAAAAGTGGGTTTGTGGCTCGTAAATCATCAGTAATACTGGACTTTAGTTTCTTAGTCTTAAAACTATTCATTCCACCCATTAATTTAGAATCACTGCCCGTTTTTATGGAAGGATTTGACGCTGTTTTATTAGACTTATTTACAAATGATTTACCTTTACCAATCAAACCATCTAATTTACCAGACTTATAAAGACGATAAGAACCATACGCGACTAAAGCGGTTGCAGTTATACTTACACCTATTTTTATATACTTTTTCTGCTTATCAGTCAATCCTTTTCGGCGTTGTTGAGGTTCTTCTTCGTGTTTATTAGACTTCTTTCTTGGATGGGGTTTGTATTTCTTTCTTACACCCCACTTCATACCTTTAACGCCGTGGTGATAGAGTTCGTACTGATTCATAACTACCTACCGCCCATCGCTTTGGCTATTTTAATGATTTTATCTGTGTTATTATAGATGGTTAAAGCAACACCAGTTACAGTAGCTGTTGTAGTAGCTGCTGCCAATACTTTAGTAGCATACTTCTTTCCCGCATTTACTTTTGAGGGATTCAATCGTTCGTATTGTTGCTCCATGTTCAAACGTTGAAGTCTATTTTTAAGTTCTTTATCACTCATTGATTTAACACTCTTTCTACTATGAGCGTTAATATAGTCTTCATGAAGTGGTATTTTTTTACCTTTAGATTTTCTAGAACTGGATTTTGTTCTAGCCTTTCTACGTCCCCATTTCATTCCTAGAACACCATGGTGGTATAATTCATCATTCATCTTCTTCACCTTCATTCTTTGGTAACTGTTCCATCGCCACCATTAGTCGCCATTCATACTCGTTAGCTGTTTGTTTCATAGATTCCGCAGCAATAGAACTTCCAGGTGGGTCAAAGATTAATTTCACTTTTAAGTACATATAGCTTTTAACATACTCTATTGTTCCTTTTGGAAGATTGGTGAACCCGTCCCACGTTTCAGAAGTATTTGTTATGAAATATGGTGTTTTTGGCCCAACACCAATTTGGTTCAAAACTCCAAAAACTGAATTAATATGCATCACTAAATCATCGTCAAATGCTTTCTCGTCTTCTTCAATTCCTAAAGAGTTTTTAATTGAATCTAATATACTTTCATTTCTATCAGCCATCACTCCACCTCTTTACCATAATTTAGTGTCTCCTTTACGTCTTTTTGTATAACTCGAAAATAAGGGATTGAAATCCCCATAGTGTATTGCATCATGCGTGCTTTTCGAAGTACATATAAGATAGTTTGGATTTAGTAAAAAATCTGTTTTCTCAATAATGTCTTTTGTAGTTATTGGATTCATATGATGGATTAGAACTTTATCGAAAATTTCTCGACCTTCGACACCTAAATCTCGTCCTAAATCTCGAGCAATCACATGATTACGTACATCTTTCCATTCTTTTGAACGATAAAAATTTTGATTTAAATATCTATCAAATCCAAACGTATCTTTCCCTACTGAACCGTCCAACTTTAAATACTTGAATCTCTCTTCAAACGTTTCAAATTTAGTCAATTCATCGTAGGTTCGAATATTACTCATAGTCATCAGATCCCTGGTACTTCCGCATCGCTTTCAATGCTTCTTCGTACATGGCTTCACTTCGTTCTGCAGACTCAAGAGCCCTTGCTTTAGCCTTTAATAGTTCGTTTTCTTTCTCTAATTTCTCACGTTCTAACTTCGCTAAAGTTGTTCCTAGCTTTAAAAAATGCGTAATCACTTGTGAAGACGCTGTGCCTTCTCTTAGCTGCTCTTCTGCAACATTAACCGCTAGTGCAATAAGTTGTTGTTCACGGTCTTCTACTGTCAATGCAGGAGGAGCTTTTCGTCTTTTCCTAGAACGCGGAGTTTCGTCAGTTTTGGACAACTTGCTACCTCCTCTCGTTTGTTTTGGGAATAGTTTATGAAGATTTTATAAGAAGTTAAATATAGTTTTTATCCACTTTTCGGACACTTTATAGAACCCCCAGATACCTACCAACTAAGCTTTATACTAATATCTTTAAAGGAGGTGTACACAAATGTGTATTCTGTATTGTGAAAAACAACATAAGAAGTATTGAATGGAATAAAAATCTCTCTGGGGTGAATATAAAGTCATTCTGGGGGCTCTATAGAGCATCTAAAAAGTGGAATTGTTTGTGAAAAAATCCCTCCGGGGAAATTTTTAGGAGGGCCGCGATGCAGGGAGGGGGTGTGTTTTTGAAGACCCCCCTCTATGCTTTTAAATCGCTAATGGTGGTTGAATTTTTTTATAAATATTTAAAATATCATTTTCGATAATCAAATCAATGGCTTTTTCGACAGCTTTAGTTTCTTCTGCTTCTGTCATGCCATCAAATCGTTCTGTTAATCTATCAATCTTTCCACAAGTGTTGTAACCTTGTCCAACATCATACAGAAACCATTCTGAAAAGTTAGTAAAAGGATTGAAAGGATTATCGATTGTTGTTAAACATGATCTAGTTTCCATTTCTAATCTCCTCTTTTAAGTATTTGGTAACTGTTGCTGGTGAGATACCAAGTTTCTCTGCAATCTGTTGATTAGTATACGAAGCACTCATTGCTTTGATTCGGTTAATCTTAACTGAAGACAACTCAACTGTTGCTCTTGGTGTAGCTCTTTCTCTAAGTTTATCAATGTCAGTGTTGTTTAGAATCTGTTTAAGTTTCGTTTCACTAATAGCTCCTGCTTGAATGGCTTCCCATTCTCTATCAGTAATTTCTATATTTCTATCTCTTCTTGACAATGAACCAACTTCTTCACGAGCTTTAGATATAGCCATTTGTCTAGCTTTCTTTAAGTCACCTTTAGTCATATCAGAAATAGTTTTCTGTTTGTCTGCAACTTCAGAATATGCCATTCGTTGAGCCGCTCTTTCTTTAATTGTATTTAATTTGGCATCATTTAATTTAGCCATCAATGAATCATATTCTGCTCTATATTTTTCTTTAGCACTTCTAGAATATTCTATTTTTCCAGCAAACACCATTTCTTTACGTGCTTTATTTGCCAGAGCCTTCATGCTATTCGCATAGTCTGCATAAATAACTTCCATCGGATGACGGGCGGGGGATAGTAATTCTTCTGCGTTATCTACCTCTAACATTTTTGTACTCTTCTGAGTACGGGCTTTTATTTTATATTCTATACTCCCATCTTGACTAGTATATCCAATGATATTTCCTTCTTTATCTTTTACTTCTTTAGGAGTATATTTTTTAACAGCTTCCTTATCATCCCAACTATATTTTATTTTCTTACCATCAACAGTTTTAATCGTAGTGGTTCTATCTTTTTTATCATTTACTTTAACGACATAATATAAATCTTTAGCATCTTTATAAATAAGAGCTCCTTCAGGTCTAGATGGATCATACCATTCTTTTCCTTTAATATTTATTTTTGCTTCGCCTTGTCGTTTATTTACTGTTTCATCTCCACTACTTTTAGATAACAATGTGGATGCTCCACCATATCTTATACGGCCATTTTTATCATATTTTACTTGATACAATCTTTTTAATTCAGCAATATTGTTATCTTTTTCGCTACGCTTATAGTCTAATTTATGCTTTGCGGCATCGATAACAACCATCGAGTGTCTAACAGCTCTGGCTAATTCTTTTTCACTAGCACCTGCTAAAGTCATATCAGTAATTAAATTAGATATGCTACCCATTTCTGACTGAGTCGCATCAGTATTAGTTGCTGGGTTTTTCATTAATTTAATAGTTCTACCCTTATATGACTCTGGACCATATTCTACTTTAGGATCAAAACCTTCTAATCCTTTCAAAGCTGCGGTAGAAGTTATTTTTATTTTAGTTTTTGGGTCATCGGTTGGAATACACATAACCGTATCGCCATCAAAATCAGCTCCAGATAATCGCTCAGCAACTTTGGCGTTAATGCCAACAGCATCAATAACATCTTTTCCAAGAAGCTTTTTAGCGACAGCGTGTTTATTATTTACTTTTACAATTGGAATTTCGAATGTTCCGCCATGTGGATATCGAACGAGGGCTAACTTTGTACCATCTGGATAGTTAGGAGCATATATTTCATTATCTTTCAGAGATGTGATAGGAATAATGACATGATATTTTTGTCCAGGTAGTGCGGCTGCTTTAAGACTTACCGCTGCTGAGTCACAATTAGAAGCAAACTTTTCCAATAAATGCTTTTTAATTGTCGGATTAGACAGTGACATTATTTCTTCAAATTCTTTCATTCTCTCTTCTTTAGCTAAATTTAGTTGTTTTTTAGCTAAACTTGTGCTCTGCTTAGCCAAGAATTGAGAAGGGAGTGCATCTTTCCAGTCACTCCAGTCACCTTCATCGGCACGCTTATTAATAAGACCTAATTTCTTTTTTCCATTTTCTTCATACCAATATTGACCGCCTTGTTGCGCATCTTTAATAGCAGAGCCAAACGGATTGTCGGGGTCTTTTTTTATTTCTTTCAAAACATCCATTTTTGGAGTGCTTTTTGATTTATTGGTATTAAACACCACATCTACACCTGGTGGTAAATCGTCTGAATATACAGCCATTCCTTTAATATAATGTGTTCCATCTACCAATATTCGAACTTGTGCATAATGAGAATTTCCTAAAGATAAATCTTTAACACCAGGACGAATTTCTACAATACCATCTTTATCAATTCCGCCATCTTCTTTATATCTAATAGCCAATCTCTTGGAATCCATACTTTCAGGATAATGAAATTTCTTTTCATAAGAATCTCCACCATCTCTTGAAATATAATCGGTAATTGTATGAACATTTTTAAAGTCATATATTTCCGAATGTTTTGTTCCAGGAGGGCACAATACCTTCTGATTAATTTGTTGACTTGGATTGGTCGCTTGTTGAATACCGCCTTTATAAATAGGATATCCTTCACCTTCCAAAATATAAAGCGCGGTCTCGAATTGTGTTTTCGAAATATTTAACTCTCGATACACATCCGCACCAACATCAATCATGCCTTTTTCTCTCACCTTTTCCTTTAAGAAATCGGCGGTATTTCGTGAAGCGTAGGTTCTAGCTTTAGCTTTCTCGTCTAGCAATGAACGGACTGCTGATTCGCTGATGCCCATTTTTCTACCAATCTCAGAATTATTCAATCCATCTGCTTTTAACGATTCAACGCGAGCTATTTTGTCCATTCTTCGTTTATCTAAACAAACTTTCTTTTCCATTCGATATTGAGCAGTATTTACACCGAATTCTTTAGCTATATTTTCTGGTGTTTCTACCCAACCATTTTTCTTTAATTCTTCAACTCTAGACAAGAAATCTTTGCCATGTTGATATGGATTGTCTCCAGAGCCCCATGGATATCGACCTGATCTTCTAGGCATACCATAATGCTCTAAAACATCTATATCTTCATCCATGATTGCTTTCATTTCCATGACTGTCTTATTCACGATTACACCTCCTTATTATATTTTTCTATCAGATTATTCAAGTGAATGATTTTATTCATGATTGGTAAAATATCTTCGGCTGTAGGATTAGCCACAAGAATATCATCATTCTGGTATATACGAAGTTCCATCTTAATATCGCCAGGTTTGATTTTATACTCTAAACAGAATAAAGCCGCATACACCATTAATTGGTCTACTTTAACAGGGCCTTTACCAGTTTTTAAATCGTGAATTCTTAAAGTGTTATTTCTAAAACAAATCGCATCTGCTGTTCCAAAAAAATATGGAGAGTAAAATAAAACAACTTCTGTCGACATTTTAAAACCGATAGCATCATTCACATAGGCACACAAAGTTCGTTTGGTTCGTGGTTGAGGTAATCCTAAATCAATAGTTTCTTTCGCCCACGCATGAAGTCTAGTGCCAAGTTCTTTGGCTTTCATATTTTCGAATACGCTTATAGCTTTTTCGTCATCATATCTTAACCAAGAAGATTTAGATGCACTGAAAGGAGCATGCAGTCCCTCAAGATTTGAATGTTCGATAAAGTTCATTTAATACTTCCTCCTTATTCTCTGGATATATCGTTCTTGAAAACGACATGTTGTTCATTTTTTCAACATAATATTTTTGGTTAGGTCTATGTTTAGCTGTCTTACTTCGCTTACATTCCAAAGTCGCCCATTTGTCTTCGTAAAAAATAGCAAGGTCTGGAATACCTTGAATATAGTTAGCATCTAATTTGACAACTATAGAACCCTCAAGTTGTTCTTTAATTTCTTTAATTAATTTACTTTGAAATTTAGATTCCAACTGAGCCATTAACCATACCTCCTTAAAAAGTTCACCCCTGAACTTAAAAATATAAGAACATGTTATAAAAACAAGTTCTTCTCTCATAAAAGGGCGTGTTTTTCACGCGAATTTTAAAATAAAAAGAAAAGAGCCTGATTGATACTCAGACTCCTATAACACATCTATTCAATTCTCGAACCAAAATCTAAAATATCTCCTAAGTCGCAATCAAACTCATACAGGATATTCACCAGTACTCTCGGAGTCGGCATTATCTCCGCCCTCAAATATCGACTAATCGTGGATTGACTCACATCGATAGCTCTTGCTAATTCTGATTGATTGTAATTATATTCGTCCATGAGACTTTGTAAATTTCCTGCAAAAATATCTAACCACTCTTGTTCAGTCATAACACATCCTCCTCGTATAACCAATATTAATCGTAGAAAATTATGCATATACGCATAGCACTCTATTTATATATATATTTTATTTTTTTTTTAATTAATAAGGGGGGTATGCGTACGTGCATAAAAAAATACAAAAACCTTGATATATCAACGTTTCTGACGATTTTAAAGGTCGAAAATTATGCATATACGCATAACACCCCTCAAAAACACCCCAAAAAAGGCCAAAATTATGCATATATGCATATGCACGTACGCATAATTCTCTTAAATTCTATGCATATACGCATATTTTTCTCTAAAATTATGCACATGCGCATAGAAAAACAACAGAATCTATGCATATACGCATAGCTTTTGATCCTAGTTATGCATATACGCATAACTAATCAGACGATTTTTTACTATTTTTATCCATTCTTTCAATCAATTCATCGAATAATTCATTCCGTTTTCCGATTTCTACGAACTCTACATACACCACAAATAAGGTGGTAAATACAATCAGAAAAGTTCCGATTACCTTCAACAATAATACAGAGTCTAAAAACCACAACAAAATACTCAAGGCCATAGTAGGTACCCAAAAAGTTTTCACAGACCAAAAATATACAAATAAATCTTTCATGTTAATTCCTCCAAATTCTTTCTAACCAATGAATAAAATCAAATACAAAATGCACAATTGTATACACGATAAATATACGAAATGCTAACGCCACGAATCCTCATCCTTTAATATAAGCACAGTTTGTGTTTCCATAGAGTCGTAATACTCTTTCTGTAACGCTTCGACATTACGTCTTAACTGTGTCACAATAAACTTATGATGTTGATACATCTTTCGCGCCTCTTGATAATCATATTCCGCATTATAGAGTTCCTCTTCCGCTCTTCGCAATTTTTCTCGAGTCTCTTGCAAACGCCTCTTCAACGTTTCTTTTTCTCCAAAAGCCATTAACGCTCCCTCCAAAAATAAAAGAGCAGGAATAGTCTCCCGCTCAGTTGGTAATTTATTATCGTTTCTTTAAATCTGTAAAGATATCCGCATATGGAATACGTGTATCGATATTCACACGAAGTTGCTCCCACTCATTCAGCTTATGCCCTTTACGTGCGTGATACATATTTGCAAGTGCTTCGAAATTCAAACACACCGTACGCTTCTGCATATATGAACTAGGTAATAGTTGAATCATTTGCCACCAATATTTCTTATCTTTGGTTTCAATATATCTCTCACGACATTTATTTAAAGATGGAATAATCAATAGCTCTAAAATATCTAAAGGAGCGTAACTTGTGGTATATCCATCTAACGAAATATCATCATTAACTTTTACTTGTTTAATCCGGTCTGTTTCATCGTCTCTAGTAAAATGAGATGAATATCCAACCAAACGTTCATAACTAAAGTCAC
The DNA here is from genome assembly GCA_023389005.1 of Bacillota bacterium. GTDB lineage: Bacteria > Bacillota > Bacilli > Lactobacillales > Enterococcaceae > Enterococcus_E. Next base: position 33,035 of record JAEWFE010000029.1, on the reverse strand, counting down.
CTAGTTCAAATTCTTTCGCATGGATCTTATGCATGGTAGAGGTACTGTTTGTAACGGTCCCTACCTTATACTGATCGAACTCTTTCCACCAATATAAAGGCGCTGTAATATCCATAGTAACTGTAATCATTCGTAAATATTTTCTATGGTCATTCCCAGCCTTAGCTAGTCGTCTCATCAATTTCTCGTCGTTTGGACCAATAAGATAGAATGGACCATCTGGTGTGTCGATCCATTTACTATCCATTAAATCGTGAGACAGCATCGGCTGACGCATCCCTCTTATAGCTGCTTCAAAACCATAAGTTTCAATATTTTCTACTAATAACATATTTACACCTCATCTCCATTATGTGCTTTCCATGATTCTTCTGATAATTTGATGTTTTCCTTTAGGTTATTTATTAAAGTTGATATTCTATTAATCTCTTTTATAGTTCCATTAAGCATTGTATCGTAAATATTATATTGAATTTGAATACGTTGCTTCTCTTGCTTTGCGTACTCTAATCTACTTTCAAGATATTTTAAAAGTTCTTTGGAAGACTCTAACGCTTCGCTATTACTGATAATTCCTTCAGCTTTTCGTTTCTCATCTATAGCGCGTTGCTTTTTAAGAATATCCCAAATATTATTGAATGTTTCTCTTCGCTCGTCCATAGTCTCACATAAGTTGTCATAAGATTCGCGTATTGAGTTACTTAGCAGGTTGTAATATACTTTACGATTTCCATATAACTCTTCACTATCAGGTTTCTTAAACCAATCTTTCAACCATTGTAAACATTCTTCTTTATTATTGAATTCTTCAATAAGACCATATTCAGTACTATTATATATTGCAATAAATTTACCATCATCTTCTAACCAAAACATACCTAATGGTTCCTTTGTTTCGATTATTTTATGTGCTTCTTCTTTAGTAATTTCAATAATTTTAAACATATTCTTATTCTCCAATCTCTACTTTAGTTAAATTTTCAATATCATTTTCTAATTCTGTAATTCGTGCTTTTGCATTTATAAGTTTGGTAACATAATGTTGCTTAAACAACATACGGGCAAAGTTATGATCCTTCACCCGTAGCCATAGCATATGATTATATATTTCCCCAGGAATAACCGAAACCACACGTTCGACAGGTTTGTGGTGTCTTCCGTCTTGATAACTCGCAAGTGTATGCTCTTTATTCGCATCGTGATTATATAAGACAGCTTCACTGTAATATTTTAATTTACCGCTCGCATAAGCATACAAATGGATTTCCTTAGTCATCGCCATACTACGATCCTCCTGTTTAAATTTCTATTGTTCGATTATCATCGGTATGAAGTACAGTATCATTTTTGCATAATCCCCTAACAATTGTGTCTAGAACATCTCGTCTTTGTTCTACTAATTTACCATACCTAGTTAAAAGTAAATCATATTCTCTTAGTAAAGATATTTTTTTATTTTCTAAACCTAATAATCCACTGTTTTTAGTTTTACTATCGACTTGAAATACGACTTTATCAATCTCTAAAATCTTATCTTTTACTCCAGTCATCTCTGAATCAATATAATTGATTAAATCAGTTATTTTATTTAACTCCATATAATCTAACATCTCTACTTTTCCTCCTGTTCAGTTAACCATCCTTGTTGAACCATATTAGGTTTGTATTTAACTGATGTATAACCTTCTCCATTACATAAATCACAATCTACCGTTTTGGTTTTAGGTTCATAAACCCAACCACTATCTGGAAACCCACTTGGATATGCATTATAAGTTACTTCTCGCATGCCCGTTCCTTTGCATTTTGGACACCTGTATGGTTTGTCTTCCATAAGTTTTAAGATTAATTGAGCTAGACTAGTATCATATCCATAGCGTTTAGCTAGTTTTTCTAATTCGTGTATTTTTACCATCCTTCTCTACCTCCTCAAAATATACTGGTTTATGACTATGCGTATTTGTAGGGCGAGCAAGACAATCGGAGCAAGGGTAATCATCATCCCTCTTTTTAGCATGCACACACCTTCCACAATATTCATGAAAATAGACTTCTTTTTCTTCATTAATCATCAGCCATCCCCTCCCCTACGAAAAGTCTCAATTCTCTCATAACACATTATTCCCTAAATAAAATAACCATTTTACAAAAGCTATCAACGCAGCGATAATTATCCATATTCCCAATACCAATCGAAGTGAAAATACCAATCCGAAACACCAGAATAGTACAAACAGTAATCCCGCTAATAACACAAAGCTAATTCCCCATACGATAAATATTCCAATTAAAGCCAATATTATTTCTTTCATCCTCGTTTACCTCCAATGAACATATCATTATATCTTAACGACATGCGTCTATAATCTCTTTCAATTCCATTAATTTTAAATATCTAAACTTGCTTTAACGGACATTTTGACAAATGAATGAAGTAGGAGTAACACTAGCCAAATTCCCAAAGCAATCTTAAGCGAAAATGAGATACCGAAACACCAAAAGATTAGTGATAATATTACACACGTATATATAAAAGTTAGTACGTATAACAAAGTAGCACCAATCAGTCCAATAATTAAATCTTTCATCACACTTTACCTCCCATAAACACATCATTATATCTTAATGACATGCGTCTATAATCTCTTTCAATTCTGTTTTTATTTGCAAATATCACGTCATTCATCTCGCTTTTTGTTACAGCTCTACCGGTAATGTCAGATAAATAATCTAGTAAATATCGATAATCATCTTGTAGCTTAATCGATGTGTATGCTGTAATTATTGCTTGTTCTCTATTTGTCATCATAACTACCTCCTGAAAAATAAAAAGAAGAGAGCCTAAGCTCTGTCTTCCTTATTAGGGAATACAACAATCTTAGACTCGTCTTCCTTTTTCACAAATTTAGATTTCACTTTGTTTGATACGTCTTTACATTTGTACTTAATCATCTTTCGTACTTCGTCATTAGTCCACAACATTACACCAACTGCAACGCCTGGTATAACGATGTCTCTTGTCCAAAGTCTCACTTCTCTCATAGCATCAATGTTTTTGCGTTTCATAACACATTCCTCCTTAAATATTGTTCCATTAAAGGACGTGTTTTTCGTGCGAGGAAATAACAAATTTTCTCATAGGTTCTTCATAAATACATCTTGGATACCGTTGATCTCTTCTTAAAGCATCAGACTCGACTAGCGAAGGATACTTGTTGATTAAATATCTTGATGCGGCGCACTCATCTCCAACATAATATATTCTTCCAGTTTTTGTACCGATAAATACTACATTTTTCATACTAACATAGTCCCCTATCTTTTATTTTTATGCTTTCACCTTTGCCAATGGTTCTGGAAATATTGGATCTCTTAACACCGGCAGGTCGATAATTTCCTCAATGTATTGATTTTTATAGATTGCTTTTTTAATTTTAGTTGTAGGATAATTTTCTAAAAGCCATTTAGAGCATTCTTGTTCTTTACCCTCAAAATATACTTTCTTAGAATATACTCCTATAATTCGTATCGCAGTCATTAGACTCACCTCCATCTTTACCACTTCACGAACTTTCTAATATTAAAGTCTTTTTTCTGCGCTAATGCCCTAGATATAGCTCTATCGATTGGGCTATTACTTTTGAAATGATAGTAATATAAGTCTGTAAAGGGTGTTGTTAACCTATCTATCCTTCCGCAAGCTTGCTCCAACACTTTGTAACTGTATGTCTGAGAATAAAATACAATCGTGTCAGTTTCGATACTATTCCAACCCTCGCAACCAGCTGTATAGTTTACTAAATATACCCATTTTTTACTTTTTGGTATCGGCTGGTGGCAATGTCCAGAATATTCAGCTACTTCAACATCATCTCCGTAACAAAGATTCAGTAATATATCGCGTTCGTAATTAAACGAATAAAACACAATAATTTTTTCGTGCTTTTCAAATATTTCCAACAACTTTGTCTGCCTAGTCTCATCTTCGTTAACAACATGTCTCAAAACGTAACATAAACCAGATGCTTGTTGGATTGGTTCGTCTTTATAAATATCCCATCTCGTTCGACCGACTTCTTTATACTTTTTGATGTCATAATCAACATGAATATCTATATGATTTTGAGTCGTGTGCCTATCGAATGGCATATCTATAAGAATTTTATTTCGCAAAGCTATCAAACGTTTTTCATTCATGTATCCAGTTACTTTAGGGAAATTAGAATATCTAGCATAAACCAAATGTTCTCTTGAAAATTCAGTACGATTCTTATAAAATCCATTGGCTACGAATACTGGAATATATTCTTCCCATTTATCCCCAGGTGTTGCGGATAATATAATCCATTGATTATGCTTTGCTAATGTCAAGAATGTTTTAACCCAAACTCCTTTACCAGTAACTTTATCCTCATCGAATATAAAGAACGAATTTTTAACATCCCTGTACTTTTTTATATTTTGCCAAGAATCAACAACTACCTTTATTCCATAGTCGTTATCTTTGGCTAATAAGAATGGAACCATTTCTTCTTCCCACTCTAAGTCATTCCGTTTTTTTGCTGTTGTTATAATATATAGGTCTACTGGATTACGCATCGGACGATAATTCGGATACATCGTTCCGCCATATGTATGAAAGTAAAAATATAGTCCAGTTCGACTCTTACCACTTCCTGTACCACCATTTAAAATACATCCTGAGAACATCTTCGTAAGTGCTTTTTTTTGGTGTTCTCTTAAAAATTCATGCTTAGTCATCTATAATCGCGTATATAAATATACCCGTAATTCCAAATAGTAAGTATAATAATGAATATGCAAATAGTGGTAGATATACAGAGTTACATAATGTAAAAATACAACAGCCAAACAAGAGAAGTATTCTTCCAAACCAAAATTCAATAAATAAAATGTGTAATATAAATTTAGATTCTTTTAACATAGGAATTAAATATGTCATATAATCACTCCAATTCTAGATAAAAAGAAGAGGACTACATTACATAGCCCCCAAATGAATTAATCTTCAAACATTTCATCAATGAAATCTGGTTCTTCTGTTTCTAAGTCTTTACCACTTACGATATTTTCGTAATACTCTGCGAATCTATCTAACTCTTGAACCACTTTCATTGACTGTAAATATGCAGAGATTCCTTCGTTGATAATTTCACCATCTTTTCCTTTTTGGTTCCAATGATATGGACGAATATCCAAATCTACTGAAACGATGTTAATGTCGTCTAAAATTTCAACTGTTTCTTCATCTAATTTAGTCATTTTAGAATTTGATTCTAAATATACATGAGGTCCACGACCATTAAACTTGACGTTTACTTTTAAATACATAAATGGAGATTCACCCTCTTCACGAGGTGGTTTAATTTTAACATTCCATCCTTTTTCATTTAAATAATCCGCCACATTCTCGTCATCGATAATCAAGCAGAAGTTACGGTCTCCTTCTTTATTATATTGAGATGCTCTACCTTTAAAGTTATTGTAGATAATACGTGCGTTGTCGATTTGTAAGTTTCCATTTGGTGCTTCAATAAGTTTCATTGTCATAATAAAAATCCTTCTTTCATTTAATTAATCATTTTTGTTTTCAATGTTATTTTCGTTTGTTGCGTTTAAGATTATTTTTGCAGCTGCTAGGAATATGAGCGAACCCACATGCATGCCTAGCGCATAACCTACGCCTCTTTTAAAACCATTTTTGAATGCTTTTGACATTTTGATTTCCTCCTTACTTTTTCTTATATCTGACCAATATACTTACTGGTTTATTGATATCTATTTCTTCCGTAGATTGTTTGTTACTCACGCCACGAATAGCAAATTCTGATAAACCGTCAATAGGAATATTATTTCCGATGAGATGTACAAAACGTTTATTTGGGTCTTTAGGATTTTCGACTTTAAAAGTAATAACCGTATCAACTGGCAAAGATAAATCCGCATCACGCATTAAACGTCCCGTATTCCATGCGAATTCAGGCAATTCATCAATTTGAATAGAATCAGATTCTACGAATGGTTCGTTCCCTTTACTAGTCTTTTCGTTTTTAAATTTTGGTTTCCGTAGACAAGTACCTATTAATATACCTAAGCCTAAAATACCCCATGCTGCATACAATTTTTGTAATTTCATTTCTCTTCTCTTCCTTTTTGTAAAAATTTTTTATAAAAAGAATAGAGAGACCTGTTACCAAATCTCTCTACACTAATTAACTATTTTCTTTTCTTAAATGTAATAACCACATCTACTGGTTTATAGATATCTGCTTCGTCACATAGAGAAGCCATACCAGCAGCAAAATCAGATAAACCATCAATCGGAATATCTTTTCCGACAACGTTGATATAATCCTTATCAATCCAGTATGTCACTCGTTGACTTAGATTTTTTCGTTTGCCTTTCAAAGCCATTCCTAATGCGGTTGCTCCTAATAATGCTCCAGCACCAATAACTTTCTCTTTGTGTTCAACTACAGTATCAATTAATTTCAATACATCCATTTTACATTCCTCCTAAAATATAGTTCCATTAAAGGGTGTGTTTTACACGCGAGGAATATACGGATCGTCGGAAACAAACCATTCGAAATCACCGTATTGATTAATATCGTGTATGGCATCAGTAACTAAGTTATCATAAAATGTTGTATCGATAATATCCCAGGCATCTGAATCGTTAACCATGTCAGCTTCTAACCAACGATAACCTGTTGTACCAGGTGCCGCATAATATTTTCCATCGTGCTCTCTTCTCAGTTCTCCACCGCCGATTCCAGGCTTAACCGGATAGAAACTTCCGACTTTACCAACGAATTTATAATCATGACCTGATGTAATTTTAGTTTGGAGTTCTTCTTTTAATTTAAGATATTCCTGTTCTTCTATCTTTTCTTTTTTAAAAGCTTTCTCCAACTTATTGAGTTCTTTTTCTTCCAAAGTTACATCGGGCAAGCGTTCATTCATGTCTAAATATAAAGCCGATTTCACGGAGAATACCTCTTTTACATCACTTAATAGAATATCCTCTTTACTAAATAGTTTTTTAAACAAGTAAGGAACTGCGAATTGTTTTCCAACAGCGACCCATTTGTTCCCTTTTTTCTTATTATCTCCTGGAATATATCCATACATACTATTACAACTTTCCGCGTCTTTATATTTCGCAATATACACAGAGTCGTTCACAAGACACATTCTGTCATAAGTAGCTTCGTGCTCAAATGAGTAACCGTATTTTTCACCAAACTCCATTACAAATTGAATGATGTCCGAATCAGCATCGGCTATCTTAATCGAGTCTGTTTTGATATGGACTACATTATATCCTTTTTCTTCTACAGCTTCTAATAAATCGATCATGAATAACGCGCCTCGTTTCGCTACTATATTATCCACATTTCGATTATCTCTAAAGTTATTAGTGAAGTGTGCAGAAGTTAAACCGTATACAGAATTAATTGCGATTTTAAGCGCCATTGCTAAATCCCCAGATGCGAATTCGCCATCTTTGATTTTCTGAATATACGGTACGAGTTTACCATCTAATAAATGATTCAGATTGTCCCAATCTTCATGCTTAACTGTAATACGCCCATCCACAATATCTGCGAAAATCTTTGTGTATTTACCAAATAAATATTCTGTAATGATGCTATGTGGATGCATACTCGCAACGTCGATTAACGCTACATTCCCGTATATACCTGGTTTAGCATGGACGAACCCGCCTTCACCAACTGTAAATCCTTTATACGTCGATACTCCGTTAACAAATTTATAACCTGGAAAATAAGGTAAGATACTTTCAGCCTTACCAAATGGTTTCATCATTTTTGGAAATTTTTTCGTTAAAAACTCTCGCATGTCATCAGGAATACTGTGTACCGGTTCCGCTAAATTTCGGTATTGAAAATGATGTTGAGGCTCTTTATCATTTTTGAAAATGAATCGAGTTGTTAACGAATTGGTAGTGTCATTTACAGAGCCTCCTGAAATATCGCTTAGAATTTGTCTAGCGATCCAATCGGCTTTTAGATGATTGAATACTGCTTCAGTAGCCAATACATCATTATCACAATATTCTGATACTTCAATCCATTTTTCTTTCGGAACAGGTTGATCCCATGGAAGACCCAATTCTACGTGAGAAATTCCAAGTTCGATTTCCCATTTCTTCAGACTTTGTTTCTTTGTTGAGAAATCATAAATATCTGTATATGAAATATTATAAGCTTCTCCGAAGAACCCAGAACGACTTCCTTTCTTGGAATTAATTATCGCTTGTGAGGTTTTGTAAAGTCCGGTATTGTCATATCCAAGCAATCTTGCGTATAAAATATGATTATCATATCGTCTACAGTTAAACCCTACTAGTCGATGTTCGTCTACAAGAAATTGAATATCTTCTATCGATGGGTTAATCATTCTATGAATTGGTTTTCCTTCGCCCATTTCTTTATAATTCACCAGAAATAAATTTGGAAAAACCTCAATATCGTAAAACGTTATTGGTTTCTCGTCATTTGATGTAAACTTTGATGGTTCTTCTGATTTAAATTTCATCGAAGCAACGGTTTTCAAGCAAGTTAATGATTGATTAGTAGATTGTGCTGCAAAAGAAGTTATAATATTCTTCAAATCACTAACGTCATAACTAATCCCTTCATTATATGCTTTTTCCAGAATGTGATGGATAAAATCTACACTGGATTTAGTATCTGCGTGGTATTCTTTTTTCAAATTCTTTTCAATAAGTCTTCGAATAGCTTTTTCATTTATTAATACATCTTTAATTATCATTTTTTTATCGCTCCTAAGTGGTAAACCAGAACTTATCGTAGAGATTGGAATATCATTACAATAAGTTAATTGCCTACGTAAAGATTGCTTACCACTAAATACTTTAATCTCAATTTGATCATCGTATACAGCACTTAATTGAGTTACATCACCGTTATATAAATAATGTAAGTGAACGCCTTGACCGCTTTTGCTGATTTCGGCATAAGTAGAGGGCCACTTGGCAGCTTCAATAAGATTTAGCTCTAAAGATTTATTACCATCGGCGTCTTTTAAATCAAAATCTATTACAATATGTTTCAGTGGCACACGAATATAATGTAATTTTCTGGTGTCTAAATCTTTTAAAGTGGTTTTTACTTTATCCCATTCTTTCATTGGTGTTCCGTATTTTGTAGCGTATTGCGCAATTGAATCCTTATACATCTCGTCGAAAAGAGATTTTGTTTCTAAAAGCTCCAGTTTTTTTACAACAGTAATTTCATGTTTAACAGGCTCTTTCTTTTGGAAAATATCAGTTTTAAAGTTAGAATATGAATTACGAATGATAGTACCATCCTCTTTTGTTACCCTATCTTCGAAATCTTTAAAGTAGTTTTTCAGTTCTTCTTTAAATAAACGTTGGGTCAAAGGATATGGAACCCTTGCTTCGTCACAGTACTGCTTATACATTTCCCAAGCAGCTTTTAAATTTGTTCCATTTTCTCTAACAAAAATATGATACGAATCTACAATAAAGTTATAGAAATCATTCGTCGCTCCCATCATATTACTAGGAATATAATCGTCATAAATATTCTTATTCGCTAAATATACTTCCTGACAATGATAGGCGATAGCACCTAATTCAAAATTGATTTTTTTAACAGCTTGGTCATATTCTTTGCGACTCAACTTTTGTCCAGAAGGTGTGACATCAATCAGTCGTCTTAATAACCCTGATTTCGCATCAGTAATTTTTACAGGTTTGTTCGTACCCATAATTAAAAATGCCTTAAACCGATTTGTATAAGTAGATTTGAATTTTTCATTCACAGACATTTCTTCATGCGATACCAAACTGTTCAATCGCGTATTATCTTCAATTCTAGATAAATCACCATCATGTTGTATTGCTACAAGAGGATTTGAATTAAATGCCTCCAAAGCAAAAGAGTTACTAAACGAACCCAATGCCTTTGCATCGAATACCGAATAGTAACCCTCAAATAGTTTTTCAATAATATTAATAATAGTGGATTTACCAGTACCTTGTGCCCCGTATAGCACCATAAATTTTTGAATATGCTTCGAGTCACCGCTGACAATGGCTCCGATACTCCACTCAATTTTCATTCGTTCCTCTTCAGAATATAATGTTGAAATGAGTTTTTCGTATCCAGAAATATCTCCTTTTTCTAAAGGATAATTCAGTCGTTTACTCGCATAATCTTCTTTTTTAACATCTGTATTAGAGAATATCAATTTCTCATCAAGCATAGCAAACGAATCGCGTACTTGTTTTTTACAGTATTTATGCCATGTATCTACCATTCCTGATTCAGAATCCCACATATGCATAATTTTCGGTCTAACACCATGCTTTTTTTCATAATCATCCGCATATTCTTCTAATTCTTTATCAATAGCGAATAAAGCATCAGATTCATCGGTAGACCATCTTTTTTCATCTTCTAACCACACACTATAAAAATCGCCACCACGAATCATCAAGTCGGTGCTTTTAGGATATATCTTAAACTTAGGATATAAAATTACTTCGCCGTTTTTAGTTGTTCGCTTACTAACGATTAAAAAATCTAACACATTTGCGTACCCCTTTCTAGATAACTCTTAATCTAGTGTATTGAGATACCATAAGAGTTGAATCCATATTTCTATTTTTCTAAGGTCTTCTTTACAACCTCGTATTTTAAATAATCCACCAGTTCCATTAGGTGCGTAATCTCTTTTAAGGAATCTATCGAGAATAAGAGTCGCTCGTTCCATGTCGAAATGTGCATCGTTCATACTCCCTAATCCGAGCGTAACAATCATCGTCCAGAACCACTGACTTGTTCTATCTCCATAATCAGCGTTCATCATAATGTTTTCTTCACATCTTAACGCAAGTGCGACCATCATTTCTAATACACTACATGGCCCGCTCAATTTCGCTTCCACTTCTTCATCAAGCTCTTCTAAACCCTTATCAAGAACATATCTCCATCGCATATTGATACCATCACCTGCTCGATTGGCATCCTTTGGAATAATATACGTAAACTCAGTATCGTGAAGTAACTTAAATAATTTTTCGTAGCCGTACTCATCGACATAATGTCTATCTCTGGACACGATATGTACGAGCCAGTTAAAATAATCTTCTCTAATCAAACATACCACCTCTATACTCGATCAGGGAACAGCTCGGCAAATGTTCTATCATCTTTTAGAATCTCATAATCAATACCTCGCTCATCATTACGAATATACACAGCATCTTCCTCGTATTCTCCAAAATGGTCTGCGAACTCGGTACCTACTGTTTCTCCTGGTTCATAAATAATATCGTCAAATTCGTCCGTTAACACATCGTCTGCATAATATGTGTAACTTTCCACATCGTAATCAGAGTCCTGAAATTCGTCAGGTGTAATTACATAAGGTTTAATCACTTCTTTTTCCTCCTCTTTTTCTTCATTTTTCTTATTTGGGTCGTAATATTGTGTATAGTCCACTTTTTTCTTTGGAACTTCAGACTTCACAATTTCTTCTACCTCTTCAGCTGGTCCTTCAAAGAAATCTTCTTCAGTTAAACCATATTTTGCATAACTTGGTAATGGTTTAGTTTCTGAATTATCTTTTTCGTCTACATCATCGTTGACAGGTTTGTTATCTTCATTTTTTTCATTATCAATAGGTTGGCTTTCATACATATCACGTAACTCATCAAATGCTTGAACCATAGATAATGTATCTTCAGATATTTGTTTTTCGTATTTGTCTTTCACAATTTTATAAGTAGCTAAAGAGCCTACAGCGGCTCCAGCTACAAAGATTAATAATTTAGTAAGCTTACTTGTCATAATATTTATTTCCTTTCTAATATGCATATATGAAATCGTAGATATCTCGTTCTCCATTACCGGTATATGGATTATCGAGCCCTACTGTTCAAATATAATCGATGATCACTCCATCAACGTTAAAATCTAATAAGATAGAACGTTCATAACCATTTACAAAGTCACGATTCTTTTCACGATGAATATTATAGATACCAAAATCAACAAAGTTATCGCCATTTGGCATTTCTTTATCGTAAATCCATCCGACAACTTGACCAGCTTTAGTGGCAGGAATGCCCAACATTTTATAAACATCATTTAAGAATAAATATCCTTGCGCTTTAAGTTTCTCATTCGCGTATGCTTGCTGCATCTTTAAGAATTTCAAATTGTATTCCGAATCTTTTTTATATCCGTTACAAGATTCGTCAAAGAAACGAGCGTATTCACTGATTTCTCCAACCTCGTCAGTAACATATTTTGTTAATTCATTTTTCTCAGAAACTTCACCCGTTTCAGAATTTACAGTTTTAATAATACGTTCTTTTTCTTTAACACCATGACGTAATTCTTTGTCTGTTTCCTCTCCAAAACGTTCCACAACATTTTCACGATATGCTTTGAGCCCTTTATCAACTGCTAGATATGCAGCAGCAATCGCAGCATTACGACCACGTAAAATCTTATGAGAATATAATAGGCTCGCAACTGACAATGTGCCAACCGCCACTGTCGGTAATAAACTTTTAGCAACATTTAACACACATTGCCCCTTAACGATATTAATATCTTTATTGTAGTCTTTTTCTGAATATTCATCTGTAAATCCGTTGGTTTCGACAAATTCTTTCATCTCTTGAAGTTGTTCGTCGCGTTCTTTTTTAATTTCATTATACTTTGTTCCTGCTTTAAATGCTAGAACTGCAGTGGCACCAAAACCGATAAGTCCCACGCCGATTAAAATCTCTGGACTATTTTTCTTTGTTTTCATTCCCAATTTATTGAATGATGTTTTCACATTGTTAAATAATTTGATTTTCTTCATGTTGTAATCTCCTAACTATTTGTTTTTTATTTTTATCCGGTATTCTAATAAATGATGACGCTATTAAGCCGCCACCCAAACCGACTCCAACACCTAACACGATAAAACCTAATATGAGTCTGTTTTGAGCATTAGATAGAATCTCGGAATACGTCCACAGTACCTCATCCATAGCACGTAAAACCCTCTTTCCAATTCCTCTAACAACCAAATATGTTTGTTCGACCAATGTAATCGTCTCCTAATCTATTGGTTTTGGTTTAGGTAAACGAATCAAATATCCGTCTCTAGTCATAGTGACTGAGACATTATCTACATTCGTCCATCCGTAATTATGATAAGTAAAATTATCAACAGATTGATTAATTAGCATGTACAATTGTGCGACTGTCACAATTCCATATTGATCAAGTGTATCTCTAAGTCCATTAATAACTTTTACACTATCTCCTCTTGACGGAACGATTACCTGCCTCATGTCATCAATATTTTTTCTCGTAACGCCTGCATTAGACGGTTCTTTTTTAGATATAGCACTTCCAAATCGATCACTATACATTGAATCATAGGAAGTCCATCCTCCATTTCGTTTACGATTACCGATGCCATTTTTGCTGTAATTCGTTTCGCCATATACGACCATTCCTAAGCCACTTTCTAAAATATTTAAAATTGTAAATAAAGTATCAGACCCTGTTTTATAAACAAAATCTTTTACTCTTGGAACAATCATTTCATTTAAGAATTTATCCTTCAGTTCTTCTTTAGAAAATGAACTCGTAATTAAATCCAATGCTGAACTTTTTTTCACTTTTCCTTGTGCCACAGTTTTTAATGGCGGAACTTTACTTTTTTCAGCATTTTCTTTTTTAGACTTCATCGAATTTGGTTTATAATCTAAATCCATTTTCATACCTCCGTTAATATCAGTTTTCCAGGTAATTTAACCTTCGCAGACGGAACTCGATTATTTTGCTTCTTAAATTGATACGCTAAATTACTACGCGCTTTATTTTTACTAGGTGCGATTGTTTCGCCTGTCCATTTATTCGCAATACAATTATCAAACTCCATCACAGGCCCTTCGTATTTATATTTAGGCATACGCATAATCCTCCTATTCACAAAGAAAAAAGAGAAGCATCTATTTTAGACACTTCTCTCATAAACCTAATTTCTATTCTTTATTTGGTTCTTCCTTTGAATCATCCTGTTCAGTCTTGTCATCGGATTCCTCTTGTTTAATTTCCTCTTCATCTTTTTCAATCTTGTATCCAAGTTTTGTTAGACGTTTGATTTGACGATTTGTATTCCATTCACTTAGTTTCTTACGCCCAGCGATTAGTGCTGCTCCAATTACTACAACACCACCTGCTAATACGATTAAACCTTTTGAACTAGAATCGTTTTCGTCCTCTTCTTCGTAAACAAATTCTTGAACTACTGGTTCTGAATATGAATCTTGTGTTTCTTCAAACATTTCTTCTCCTCCAATTACTTCTTGTTCTTGAACTCCTTGATTTAATTCATTGATGTTTTCCATAATAAATCTTCCTTTCTTTTTATAGGTTCCATTAAAGGACATGTTTTTCACGCGAATTATAATTTATCGTAATCATATACGGGGGGCGTATAGAAATCCAATATGATACATGGTTTATCGTCATACACGATTGTCGAACCTAAATCAACCTCTATTAAGCCCCTATTTACATACCAACCAAGAGTATCTCCTGTAGTAGTTGTTCTCACACCAATCGCAGAATAAAAGTCATTTAACGAAGTGCACATCTCCATACTCGTCATCATTTGATGGTTTAACTTATTAGCTGCATCTTCAATTTTTCTAATATTCGATTCAAAACATCTATCTGATAACGGATCGTAAAACCATACATTATCGCCCCCAACTACGGTTACTGTTTTCGCAACAGGAATGTCTTTTACTCGTTCTTGCGCGATTTCTTTTTTAATTTCTTTGACTGTTTCAGGACTTACCTTTTCTTTAACTTTTTCTTTGAATTCTAAATATGCAGTTTCAGATAATTTATACATAGAAGCAAGCGCAATGTTTCGTTTATTGTGAATATCATTGGCCCCTAATATAAGCGCAGTAGAAAATACAAATGCCGTTGTAGCAGGAATATATGACTTCCAAGCGACTTTTACAGCATCCATTTTCGTGAATTCTTCGTTCTGTTCACTCTTACGTTTCTTTTCTTCCTCAATTAACTTTGCTGCTTTTGGCGTTGCCTTGGCTATCGACACACCCATCCATGCGAAACCAAATATACCTCCGGCAATCATCAACTCTGGTTTTCGCTTCTTTGCCATATTTAATAAATTTTTATACATATTCAAATACCTCCATAAAAAAATAAGAGGGGTGTAAAACCTCTCTTACTTGTTCACTTTCTTTAAAACCTCATCGATTATTTCCTTTTTTAACTTTAATTTCTCCATATCATCAACCTTTCTTTCAAATAGTGCTTGCACTAAACCAGCACCAATAGTGATAACTGATGATACACCAAAGATAATTTTAATTGTTTTTTCATTCATAATCGAATTCCTCCTTAAATTTTGTTCCATTAAAGGACATGTTTTTCACGCGAATTTTATTTAATCTTCACCATAAACTTCATATCCATGTTGTTTCGCCCATTCGATTGCGTATAACATTTTTGGTTTTTTATTTCCCCAAACATCACAATTCACAAATGGATCCCATACGAATCTCAATACGTTACATTCTAAACCGTCATCCATTACAACTTCATCAAAATAATGCTCAATGAAATATGCATCACAACCGCAAGCCATTTCATCTATACCCCAACCTAAATATTCTCCTTGAGGACCGAAATCGATTCCTAATTTGTCATATAAACAATTGATCGCTACGAATGCATTAGTAGCAAAATTTTGGTTCAATTCTAATATAGCTTCTAATACATCAGAGCGTTTTGCATTAAAATATTGATTGGAAATTGGGTCAAAGAACAGTTCTTCCTCTTCAGTTTTATCTTCCAAAGAAGCTCGGTATTCCATTAATTCTTTTTCTTCTTCATAGACTTTCTTTACACCTTTTTGCAATTTAGAATATGATTGTTGTAACACTGCATAAGCAGCGGTTAATTGTATGATTTGTTTCTTATTCAAATTATGATTACATATAATTGTTGCTATCGTACACGCTGTAATTGCAATCGTGGGTACATATGAAGTTCCGTAAATTACCGCTTTTTCCTTTAATGTAGGTTCTTCCTTCTCTTTTAACTTTTCATAGCTTGTCTTCATTGACCATGACGAACTTATCGCCGTACCTACAACTCCGGCAACGCTAACTACGGTTAAAATAGTGTTTTGGTTTTTCTTAATAGTTTCGATTAATTTCATAACATATCTTCCTTTCATAATAAAAAATAAAGAGGCTTTACGCCTCTAAAGTTTCGAAATAAATGTGTTCTTTTTCTGGACTAAGTGTAAATGTTCCCAATGCTCCTTCCTTCAATAATTCTTTTAAAATTTTGTCATATCCTTTTGGAGTGGCTGTGAAATATATAAACCATAAATCTTCTCCATAACCGGATGGACAACGACCAACATTGATTTTCTTATCCATATTGTCTATGTTCACACGATTTAAAATAGATATTACAGTTGTAACATCACCCTCTCTCATTATGAAATGACGTCTTAACTTACCAAAATTAAAGTTAAACATAATAACATTCTCCTCTCAAAATATACATTGTCTTTCATAAAATAACGTGTTTTTGATGCGAAAAAATAGAAGAGACCGTCTAAGCCTCTTCGTCATTCTCGGACAATAGCGTCAATCGCATTAAATCCATGTCAGTCAATTCTACATCGGCATTAATATGAATATGAATCTTATTATCCACTCTCTCAATTTCCAATCCATTCAATTCGATATCTGGTTTTACACCAAATTTCTTTTTCATAGAATTCGTAATGAGTTTCTTTACAATTCCTCTCATAAATGTCGATTTCAATTTGATTTTCATTTCATCCATCACACTTCTCTCCTTCCTATTGTTCCATTAAAGGATTTGTTTTCGATGCGAAAAAAAAATAGAATGAGGTTTTCCCCCACTCTATTTTGCGTTCACAATTACTGTGCGTCCTTCAACTAAAGCTTTTGTGTCATATAATTTTTCAGTCAATAATTTAGAAACTTTCTTTACAGAATATGGTGTATAAAAGCTTGTGTAAGCTTGGTCATCTTCAGTAATGTGCACATTAATTACTCCGTCTATTTTAATGTCACATTCTTTGATAGCACGTTCTACATCTGCTACATACTCCTTATCTGAACAAATAGTTACTGCATTTTTCTTAAAAAACATATTATTCATCCTCCTTTAAATGTTAAACATACACTTCTGTGTTCCATTAAAGGAGTTGTTTTTCACGCGAATTTTAAATCAACGGTCTATCGAAATATGTTTCCCAACGTTCTCGTTTTAAGGGTTTCATTCTTAATCCCCACATGAGTTGTCTAATCGTTACGGTTGGATATATCCCGTTTTCACATATACCCGATCGACTATCGAAAAATGATTTAAACGACGGATGTACGTATATTCTATCAATTAACCAGGAATCAATTTCTGTCCAAATCGATGTTTTTGTCTTTTCATCAAATCGTTGTTGAATGACTGCTAGACCTTTATCGCCTATTAAATATAATGTGCATCTGCTATAAATTGGATGGTCGCATTCGTAAGCGATAGCGTATTTACTCGTATTAGAAAGAATATGTTTCTCTAAGTGATACCTCATAAAACCTCCTAGAAAAAAAAAGAAGAGACTGTGTTTCGCCTCTTCTCTATGAAATTATAGTTTGAAAGATACTAAATCTCTTAGATTAATCTTCCCAGCCGTTGATGTTAAGGTGTCTAATTTTTCCCATTTCATTGTAACTAACACCGCTCCAGCTGTTGCCATCAATTTCAATACAGAGATTCCATGCCCAACGTATCGAGAGATATCTTCGCTTTTATTTGCGGATAACTCTACCAATCGTTGCTCAATTACCTCTACTCTTTGCATTTGATTGCGATAACTTTCGCTGCTAGGTTCCAATTCTTTGAGTTTCTTTAACTCCTCAACCCATTCTTGTTCCAATTTCTTTCTAAGATTCATAATTTTTTCCTCCTAAAATATAGTTTCATAATAGGACCTGTTAGTTACGCGAAACATGCTTTAGTACGATATCGGATTTTTCATCGATGATTTTACCCTCATCAACACGAATATCTATCGTATTACTTTCTGGATTTAAACAATACGTTCCTAATATGATTACTTTTTCGTTTCTTTTTCTTTCACATAGTATTCCAATGATCACTCCTAACAATAATCCAAAACAAAATATCAACGTAATTACCATGTTATCACCTCCAAATGTTTTATTGAAAATCCCCACCCGGGAATTTTTACAATATCAAAATATCATCTTTTTCAGTCACCTGCGTTCTAAAAAAAAAAGAGACAGGATTCGAACCTGTTACCCTAGATTAAAAGTCTAGTGCTTTCCCGCTAAGCTACTCTTCCATTAAAGGACGTGTTTTTCACGCGAATATTATTGTAAGTGTAAATTTTCTAAAGTATAATTATAGATAAAGAATTGATTGTCGGAGGGTTATTAAATGGATAAATTAAAAGAAATCGATGAAGCTCTATCGAATGCTAAGTTAGAAGAGCTCAATAAAATCAGAGATAAAGTAAAATATGAAATGGTTAAGCATGAAGAAAAACTACCAGATAGTGTTGATAAAGAAAAATATGAATTACAAGTTTCTGAGGAATTAAACAGACAACTTGAAATCGTGAATCGTGAAACGGATTTAAACTCAGAAGCATTATACTATCATTTGAAATCCCAAGCATCCTTGAACAAAGAAATTACGAAAAAAGAATTAACGATTTCTGCTTTAGAATTTTTAGAGAAATCAACTAACAATAAGTTCATGAAAAAATTAATGAAAGAGTTAATAAAGGAGAATAAGTGATGGTTAAGGTAAACGACATTGTTATGAAGTTATTAAAAATTATCGCATCATACATACAAAAAATTATGCAGAACGAAGAAGTTAAAATAGCGTTGAAGGGTGCGATTATGACCATGGTTGGGGCAATCGTGACTATGGTGCTAGAAGAAAAAAAATAAGAGTCCTTCCTTTTCGGTTGGACCCTCTTTTTTAGTAGTTGCGATATTTTTCTACCGTCTTTTGAATCTCTTCAGCGACTAACCCAAATACTTTATCACGCGGTGCGATCATAATAGAATATTTCATGTATTTCAACGATTTAAGAATACTTTCTACATCCCCTTTACTTGATTCTTCCGCTCCTTTTTTGGCTAACATCGCTGATAGTTTCCATCTCAAATTATTTAACATAAATATCAACCTCCTCATAATAGAACATGTTTTTCACGCGAAAAAAAAGAGCCCTAAAAAGAGCTCTTAATAATTATTCAACATATGCAGAAATATTCATTAAGTTTCCACCAGAATAACTTACGGAAACATTTACACCGGAATCATTAGTAGCACGGAAATATTCACTACTTGAGCTAGTATTTTTAGTAAATCCAGATTGTTTTAATTTGCTAATATACTTCTTAAAATCGGATTTACTCATTTCACTAATATCTGCTCCAAATTGATTATCAGAGTTATATTTTATAGTCCCTTTTTTAGCATCAGGAGAAGGAACTTGTTTTCCTAATCCATCCGTTGGCCAAGTTAAATCTTCAGCCCCTTTTGGACTCTCTAGTGCGATGGTTATTGTTTTTTCATTGCCGTCAAAATATAACTCTAACTCATAATTTTCTTTGTTATATCCTCTAAAGTATGCCTCTTCATCGGAGTTTCGATTTTGAACATCTCGAGAATATTTTTTCTTTATTTTGTTATAGTAATTGTCATAATCTTTCTTTGTTATCGACTTTAAATCTATCCGTAGAACTTCGTCAGTATATATTACTTCCGCTTCTCCAGAAGTAGGTTTTGGAATCTGTTTACCAATATCTGAGGATGGCCAATCTATATCTAACGGCGTCTCACTTTCGCTTGTAAAATCGTCTTCCTTAGCCATTGATGATGTTGATACAGTTGTACTTTTTGTCGTTTTAACTGTTTCATTTTTTCTGCAAGCCGCCAACGATAATACGCTAATGCAAGCGAATACTAATACTATTTTTTTCATTCCAATTCACTCCCAACGTGTAATTTAATTCATTATACCATGTTAAAAAGAAAAAAGAATAGGCAATTCGCCTATCCTAGTCAAAATCTTTTATCACTTTCACTAAACATTTCAAATTCTCCAACTTCGAGGGAAACTTGAACAAAGCTAATGTGTAAAATTTTATAAATTGGTTTCTATACCCACTAATATCAAGCATATAAATACCTTTCGCACGCAATACCTTGCTTCTAAGTCCACATTTTGTAGCTATTTCAAAATGGGATTTAGCCAATTCATAATTCATTTTCACATCCTTAAATGCAAATATTTCCGCTGTTTTATGAAGTTTTCTATCCATTTTTAGTTCCTCCTAATAATATATTTCCATTAAAGGACTTGTTTCTCATGCGAGAAAAGAAAAGAGCCTTTGTTAAGACTCTTTATTAGAAGTTTTTTCTTTAATTTTTTCGATTGCTAGTTTTCCAATCTTAACTCCGTGTAACATAATCGTTGCTGCTCCGATGATTGCAAACGCGGTTAGCGTAATTACCTCCCTGTTTGACATCTCCATTTCAACAACCTCGTCACTATCATGTGAGTAAGCATACAAAACTACATAATCTTTATTATTCATAAATATCAACCTCCTCATAATAGGAGATGTTTCTCATGCGAAGTCTATTCTAGAATAAAAATATTCAAGCTAGATTAGAAAGTTGTTCTCGACGCTTGCTCAAAATATAAAAGAATTTACGATAATTCTCATAGTACACATCTCTACTACACGGAATATGATGTTGCGTTTTTAAATTTGTATACGACACATCATCGATTACTGCTTTTAGAATATATGGATATAGGAAATCATCCGTCTCCTTAGCTACCATTTCTACTAACAGCATTCGCTCAGAGAAATATATCATCTCAATCACCCGCTCATCCATCACATCCACTTTTCGACTCTGGGTCACTTTATCTAATCCCAATTGATGCTTTGAGAAATATAACTGTAACTCTAGATATTGTTGTCTCCAATGGTGGTATTGTAAACAGAAATGTTTTAGCTCGTAATAACGATGTTTATCCATCCAATATGCATTCTTCTTCGATAATTCTGGTCTTATAGTTGTCGCCATTAAAACATCTCTCTCCTCTCCAAATATATCCTGTGTCTTCGTATAGACGTTTGGGTGAAATATAAAAATTGATCCGTCCGTACTTCGAATTAACTTCATCCATCGAGGTTATTTGGACACCTCTTCTTGTAGCGGTTCCGATAGGTAACCATCCACAGATAATTCCTGCTCTCACCCATGTAGCGTCTTTACCGTAAATTTTAGCAGCTACAGAAACAGGTACGGACCCAGTTGCAAATAATTCTTCTTCCAACTGCTATTACCTCCTTTCAACTGCTATTCTAGGATAACTGTTGCGTTTTGTTAAAACAACAAAGGTGGAAAGTATCATTCAGCCATCTCGTCATTGTCATTTCGCATGGAAAATCTTCGTATCCAATAGTGTCGCTTGTAATTAATCCTTCAAGTACACCAGAAATGATTTCTTTTTCATAATGTTTATACGCACATAAAAAATCAGGGATGACTCGATGAATTTTCCCACAGTCGATACATTTCATTCGCTCAACAAGAATATATTTCTGCACCCCACCCTTCGTACGATAATGTCTTTTTACGCAATCATGTCTTTTCAAATTTTTTCCACAATTCGGACAATTCATTTCATTTTCTTTTATCATAACTTCCTCCATAACAAAAATATAGGAATTGACACACTCCTACACTTCTAATAATATGATAATTGAAAAATACTTACAATGAGGTGAAAGAACTATGTTGATGAAATGCCCCGAATGTAGTTTACAAGTTAGTGATAAAGCCTATGCTTGTCCGCACTGTGGCTATCCTATCAATGAAAAAGCTAGAGAACCAAGAAGGAGAAAATCGAATCGTAGAAGAAGATTACCGAATGGGTTTGGACAGATTAGCGAAATAAAAGGACGAAATCTACGCAAACCATTTAGAGCTATGATCCCTGTTGGTAAAACTCCCGAAGGACGTGTGATATCTAAATTACTGAAACCACAAGCGTATTTCGAAACGTATAATGATGCGTATGCTGCTTTAGTAGAATATAATCGTCATCCATACGAATTAAAAGAGGATATCACTTTAGAGGAATTGTATGAACGTTGGTGGAAAGAAAGAAAACGTGATGAATTATCAAAGAGTAGACAATACGCGATACGAACACATTGGAAATATTTACATCCTCTTCACAAATTTCTTGTTTCTGAACTAAAAAGTAAAGATGTGAAATTATGTATACAAAATGCCACCTATGTCGATAAACATGGAAAAACTCATATTGCCTCTGATATTGTACAAAACAAGATAAAAGAAACAATTGAACAAATATTAGATTTAGCAATCGAATACGAGTTTGTTGATAAAAATGTGGCTCAAAATATCAAACTGATGAAATCAAACAACGGCGACAAGAAACAACCTATCCATAAGTCATTTAATGATAAAGAGATGACGTATTTATGGAGTAAAGTCGAAGATTTAGATGTAGAAGCAGCTATACTTGTTCAATGTTATTCTGGATGGCGCCCAGATGAATTATGCAATATAAAATTAGAAGATGTAGACTTAGAAAATTGGACTTTTAAAGGAGGCAGTAAAACAAAGAATGGAATGGATAGAGTCGTTCCAATACATTCGAAAATTCAAAAATATGTCAAACGATTCTATGAGATAGCTTGTGAAAATCAATCGAATACACTCATTACGATAATCAGCGGAAGAACCAAGAAACGAATACCACTTAAATATTGTAATTACTTGAATAAACTAAAATCTCTAACGAATAGTTTTGAAGACGAACATAATCCCCATGACCCTCGGGTGCAATTCGTGACAATGGCCAAGAGATATAAAATGGACGAATATGCTATTAAATACATCGTCGGTCATGCGATTGACGATATCACAGAAAAAACATATACGGATAGAGATATTGAATGGATGAGGGACGAGATGGAAACAATTAAATAGATACGTCATAATATAGAACATGGTAGAAATAATGTAGGAATAAACCAAATTTACCTACACTTTTCTACTATGCACAACTTCCAAAAACCTTGATATATTAACTTTTGTATTCTGAAATCAACGTTTCATTTTTCTACTGTAGAATAGTTATGTTGTCTTTAAAAAAGAATCGCGCAGTTTAGCCAATATGCTTACCTTTATCTGTGCAATCGGTCTAATTTTATACTTATTCTTACAAATTTTTAGAGACCATCTACCACATTGGCTATTAAGTTTCTTAGCCTTACCTACCGTGATAACCGGATACTTCATGTTTGTTTTATTCAATTTTTTAATCTGTGTTTGGATTTACCAATTTTTACGTCCAAAACTTAACCAAGATTATCTTATTGTGCTTGGTGCAGGTTTGATTAATGGTGAACGAGTGACCCCATTACTTGCTCAACGTATTAATCGAGCAATCGAATTTTTCCATTTACAAAAAACTAAGACCAATCATCCAGCAAAATTTATCATGTCTGGTGGTCAAGGGCCGGATGAAAAGATTTCAGAAGCACAAGCAATGAAAAATTATGCTTTAGAACAAGGAATAAATGAAGAAGATATTTTACTTGAAGATCAATCAACCACCACTTTAGAAAATATGCGGTTCAGTAAACAATTAATGGATAACCGTCTTATTAAACCTTATCATGTCGTTTTCTTTTCTAATAATTATCATATTTTTCGGGCAGGAATTTTCGCCGAGCAAGTAGGACTAACCGCACAAGGCTTAGGTGCTCATACTGCACGCTACTTCCTGCCCAATGCCTTGCTGAGAGAATTTGCTGCCATTGTCATGATGAACAAACGACGCCATATGATCATTTGTGGCATTATTAGTGTATTCTATCTACTCACTTGGCTTGTGGATTTATACATTCATTTCCATCAATAAAAAGAAGTTGCTAGCAGGAATGTTAGCAACTTCTTTTTTATCATCAACCAGAGTTTCGTAAGCCCGTTGCAATACCATTAATCGTAATATGAATTAATTTTTCGGTATTTTCACTATGTTTGCCACTACGCAGACGTTTAATTAATTCGATTTGAACATAATTTAATACATTGAAATAAGGTAATCGATAGTCTAAGCTAGAACGTAAATATGGATTATCTGCTAATAGGTCTTCTTGTTCTTCAATAGCTAAAATCACTTCTTTGGTTAATTTCCATTCTTTTAGGAGTAAATCATAAACTTCTTTTGATTCTGCCGTTTCGCATAATTGCGCATATTGATGAGCAATATACATATTTGATTTTGATAATACCATATCGACATTTGAAAGTAAGGAATGGAAGAATGGCCAGGTTTGATACATTTGTTGTAAAACCTTCAAATTACCTGGTGCTTGATCAATAAAATCTTTAAAACTTGAACCTACACCATACCACCCTGGCAACATTACACGGTTTTGTGACCATGAGAAGACCCATGGGATAGCCCGTAGCCCACCAATTTCAGTAATGGTTTTACGTGCGGCTGGACGAGACCCAATATTTAAACTTGAAACTTCTTTAATCGGACTAGCCGCAAAGAAATAGTCATAAAATCCCGGATGATCAAAAACTAATTGGCGATAGAAATGATAACTCTTTTCCGCAATGCCATCCATCAATTGCCTAAACTCAGCTAGAAGATTTGTATCAGTGACGCGTTGAGTGACCATACGTCCTAAAGTAGATGAAATCAGCATTTCTAGATTATAGTAAGCGGCATCTTTATTCCCATACTTATTCCCAATCACTTCGCCTTGTTCAGTTACACGAATTCTATCTTTAATTGAATCAAAAGGTTGAGAAGTAATCGCATCATAGCTTGAACCACCTCCACGACCAACTGTTCCACCACGTCCATGGAAGAAAGTAATCTTGACACCTAGCTCTTCGCCTAAATCTTTTAATTCATTTTGCGCTTTATATAATGTCCAACCTGATGCAAGGTAGCCGCCATCTTTATTACTATCTGAATAGCCAAGCATGATTTCTTGATAATTATTCTTAGAGGCTAACCAACGTTTTACAATTGGCATAGTTAAATATTGGCGCATAATTGGTTCAGATTTATCTAAGTCTTCAATTGTTTCAAATAATGGCACGATTTGTACACGAGCAGAGTGACGATCAATCAACCCCACTTCTTTTAACATGATTGCTAATTCTAATAAGTCTGAAACACTTTCAGAATGAGAAATAATATGTTGCTTAATGATTTCTTCGCCCATTTTATCTTTTAATTTACAAGCCATTTTAAAGATTGCTAATTCTTTTGTTAAGGTCTCTGATTTCTCAACATTTGTAGCTGATAAAATTCGTGGGTCTTCTTCTAATTCCTTCAAGAGTACAGCGATTTTAGCTTCTTCATCTAATGCGGAATAGTCTTCTTCAATGTTGGCACTTTTGAGCAATTCAGCCACACAAGCTTCTAAGACACTAGAATCTTGACGCATATCAATACTCGCTAAATAGAATCCAAAAATTTCAGTAGCTTGAACCAATTCATTAAAATCACCTTTTAAAAGTGCTTCACCATGATTTTGCAATAATGAATTTTGGATTTTTTGTAAATCGTTTTGGAATTCACTTACTCGGTTATATCTAGGTTGCAAATCTTGATCTTCTACCACATAAGCCAAGGTATTTCTCAAACGTTCTTCAATATAACTAAATGCTTTGCGGTACAATTCTTTTTCACGGAATACAGACTGATCCTTTGACGCTTCAGCCATTGCTACAACTTCTTCACTGACTTGCGCTTGAGCAGTAGAAATAGAAAATGCAAAGTAAAGTTCTTGTATTTTTTTAATATAATAATTAAAAATAACCTCGCCTTGGGTAGTTGCGGAAATCTGTAACGTATCTGCAGTCACATAAGGATTGCCATCACGGTCGCCACCAATCCACATCCCCATCGTAATCGGCGTAGGCTGGTTCAACTGGATTCCTTTTTTAGCAGCTAATGTCTTATACTCACTCACCAAATTACTAATCGCCGTAATCAATGAACGATCATAATACTCAGTGACATTGGTAATTTCATTTCTAACTTTTAATTTTTTTTCGCGAATCATATCCGTTTGCATAATCAATTCAATATGACGTCTTAAATCATCATACCATTTTTCCTTGTTGATTAAGCCTAATTTCACGTCACGGTGCTTTCTTAGTAATACATGGATTTGTTGGGTTAAACCAAGCATAGTCTTACGCTGAACTTGTGTTGGGTGTGCTGTTAATACTGGTACAACATTTAGATTTTGCAAGATTTCACGTGCTTGAGATGACGCTGCAACTTGTTCAATCGTATCTGATAATTTACCCACATAATCTTGATTGGTATTATTTAAATAGTTTACTTGATATGCCAAATCAACATCTTCAGAAATATTGATAAGCAATGGTAAGACAGAGAAATAGCGAGAAATAACTTCCATCTTTTCATTCGAGATACCAGCAATTTTTTCTTCCAATTGACGATAATCTTTTTGAACTGATAAATTGGTTAAGTCTTCAATCAAAGTAAACTCTTCTTCTCCAATCATCTTTTTCGTTGTCTCAGCTAATAAAGTCGTCAATATGGCTACTTCTTCTTGAATGACATCTTTATTATTACTATTTTCTAATTTCACTCGCACATTATACCCCCTAATAAGCTTTCTTTGTTACAAATATATCATACCTTATTTTCAGAAAATGTAAATATGAGAATCTTCTAATTTTGCAATTTTCTTGAAAAATTTTCGTGTTTTCCCTAGTTTTCAGTTTACTCATTCAAAAAAATATTCGATTTTACGTTAGGAATCCCCTTTTCTGTTTGTCTATCATTCATTTCTCCATCATATACAATAGACAATCTATTTTCAGCAAATGACAAACTTAAAGAAGCAACGCACAATCTTTCATAAGACCCGTATTGCTTTCAACGAATACTTCACAAATCATGATTTAAATATACATTTACTGATTTTATCATTACACGCGCAAAAAATATTATTAAAATTAAAATAAGTTGCTATTCAGTAACTTTCATCAAAATAGTTGAAACCCATGAGCTACTTGGTATTAATATAAATTCTCAAATATTTTTAAAATACAATCGGCTTTTTGATAAAAATTTATTAGTGATTTTTTCATTATTTCTGCTAAAATTAGAAGTACCCGTGATAATTTATGGGAAAAATGGATAGTTTATATGAATTTGAAAGGGGAAAGAATGATGCTTGACAATTTATTAGAAAGCAAAGTCAGGAACAAAGTCTTGATTTTTATGATTTTGTTCAACAATAATGTCCTTCATTTAGATAAAATGTCGACTTATTTAAATATCAGCGATGTTTATCTCAAGGACTTAGTTACCGAATTGAATCAATTACTCCAGGGAAAGGCACGGATTCAATTTCAAAAAGATAAACATTTGAAGCTTATCATGGCCAAAAATGTTAATTATCTTGAAATATTACATCAAATATATGGTGAATCGATTATTTTAAAATATTTTGAATTTTTAATTAATAATCATGAAGAATTACCTTTTAGTGCCTTCATCGAAAAAAATTACCATTCTATTGCAAACGCTTATCGTATCAGGAATAAAGCTGATAAGTATTTAAAACAGATTGGATTAAAAACGTATAAACACCAGATTGCTGGTCCAGAATATAGAATTCGATTTTTTATCGCAATGCTTTATTCGCAATATGGGGTAAAATATTATCCACTAACAGAGAACGATATACGAGTCGCACATGAATTTATTTTAGCTTCTAATCATGCTATTCAACCAAAACTATTGGAAACGACAACAGATGATTTTTTGTTTTTCGAAGTCTTACTGATGTTAACTTGGGTGCGACGAGAAAATAATGTTGAACTGCAAGATTGGGAAGATCTCGCTGCGCTAAAACAATTATTCATTTATCAGCAATTAGTTGATTATGTCCATTTAAATTTAGAGCAATCTCTCAATACGTTCTTCAATCAAACAGAACTTGACTATATCTTTTTATGTTACTGCACAACTAACAATTTTCTCTTTTCTGACCAGTGGCAAAACGAAGATATTAAAGCTTTACATCAAATCGTTTTTACAAATAAACAAATCAAAAGCCTTTTGCAACATCTTGCACAAAAGTTACGTTTAGGTAAAGAAGTGATCTTTACTCGGAACTTCCGGGTGGCAATTGTTTACTTTTATAAAAAATGTGTTCTAAACTTGCACCCATTACTTCCTGAAAGTAATCCATTTCTTTTTAATACATTAAACGCAAATCAAAAAGTGCTCTTTAACCAAGTACAGCGAATTATCGATAATTGGCGAGCAGCAAATAATATTCCTCACTTCTTTACTAAAGAGCAAATCTATTTTTTAACCAATCAAATCGAAGTGACCTATCAATTATTTATTCCTGAAATTGATATTATGATTGTGACAAATACCATTAGTGAATATGAAAGTATCGCCCTTAAATTAACCACTACTTTTAATCACTATAAATTAAATCCTAAAGTATTTATGATTAATGCCGAAAACATTGAACAATTATATCAAACTAAAAATACGATTGTGTTAATCCATCCAAAGTTTGCATCTTTTATTGATGAAGCAAAACTACCTGCTAGCTCACATATCATAAAACTTGCTATCGATTATTTGCCCACCTACCAAGAACAACTGCTTCAACTTTTCAAACAATTCAACAATCGCTCATTTCTAGCACTATTAAATTAAAAAAGACGGTTTACCTAATCAATTTTGGTTAGGTAAACCGTTTTTCCATGCTATTCATTTATTTTTTCTTAAAGGCATCCTTCATTTTATCAAAGAAACCTTCCCCTTGTTGTTCAGTTACTTTATGACCACTTGCTTGAGCGAATTGACGTAAAGCAGCTTTTTGTTCTTCATTTAGGTTTTTCGGTGTAATAATTTTCACTTTGACGTGTTGGTCACCATTGCCGCCGCCACGCAATCTTGGTGCACCTTTACCACGAAGTCTGAAGTTTGTACCAGTTTGTGTTCCAGCTGGCACCTTTAATTTCACTTCACCATGAACAGTTGGTACATTAATTTCATCACCTAAAGCCGCTTGCACAAAGTTAAGTGGTAATTCGTAGTAAATTTCCGCGCCATCTCGATCAAAGATATCACTTTGTTCAACTCTAAAGACAACGTACAAATCACCATAAGGACCACCGTTATAGCCAGCTTCCCCTTGATTAGCTAAGCGCATTTGTTGTCCATCTTCCACACCTGCAGGCACATTTACTTTCACAGTATGACTATGTTTTTCGCGTCCTGTGCCGTGACAAGTTGCACATGGATCACTAATGGTCTTACCTGTACCATTACATTGATCACAAGCACTTCGCGTCATTACACGACCAAGTGGGGTTTGACGTTCAACATTGATGACACCAGAACCATGACACTTACTACATGTTTGTGGATGTGTACCTGGTTTTGCTCCACTACCCCCACATGTATGACATAATTCATCACGATTATATTTAATACTCTTTTCTACACCAAAAATTGCTTCTTCAAAACCTAGATTGATGACATATTGTAAATCTGAACCTTGTCTAGGTGCATTTGGGTTACTACGTGATGCACCGCCGCTAAAGAAGGATTCAAAAATATCTTCAAACCCTCCGAAACCAGCACCGCCACCGAAGCCACCAAAACCTCCGCCAAAGCCACCAGCTCCAAAATTAGGATCATTGGCAGCATGACCATATTGATCATAGGCAGCACGTTTTTGACTATCGCTTAACACTTCATATGCTTCGGAAATTTCTTTAAACTTTTCTTCAGCATCAGGCGCTTTATTAATATCAGGGTGATACTTCTTTGATAGCTTACGATAAGCCTTTTTTATCTCATCATCAGAAGCACTTTTAGAAACGCCAAGCACTTCATAATAATCTCTTTTATCAGCCATTAGCTTACCTCCAAAAATCAATTTCCCTAGTATTTTATCATAACTAGTTGCTATCAGTAAACAAAGAGTGTGACAATGCTGCCACACTCTTTTTGTTTACGATTATTTGTCGTCGTCTACTTCTTCAAAGTCAGCATCTACGACATCGTCTGCGCTACCTTGTGCTGCATTTGGATCTTGTTGTTGGGCAGCTTGTTGAGCTTGAGCCGCTTGTTCGTATAATTTAACCGTTAAGTTTTGTACGATTTCATTTAAAGCATCACGTTTTGCTTTCATTTCTTCAATGTTGTTTGCTTCTACGGCTGCTTTTAATTCATCACGCGCAGTTTCAGCTTTCTTCACTTCATCTGCATCTACTTTACCTTCTAATTCTTTCAATGTCTTATCAACAGTGAATAACAAAGTATCTACATCGTTACGTAAGTCTGCTTCTTCTTTACGTGCTTTATCCGCTTCGGCATTAGCTTCAGCATCTTTTACCATGCGTTCGATTTCTTCATCTGATAAACCTGAAGATGATTTAATCGTAATCTTTTGTTCTTTTTGAGTTCCTAAATCTTTAGCAGAAACATTTACAATACCGTTTTTATCGATATCAAACGTTACTTCGATTTGAGGAATACCACGAGGTGCAGGTGGAATATCCGTTAATTGGAATCTTCCTAATGTCTTGTTATCAGCAGCCATTGGACGTTCACCTTGTAAAACATGAATGTCTACAGCAGGTTGGTTATCAGCAGCTGTTGAGAAGACTTGTGATTTACTTGTTGGGATAGTTGTATTACGATCGATTAATTTTGTAAATACCCCACCCATTGTTTCAATACCTAATGATAATGGTGTTACGTCTAGCAATACGATATCTTTCACATCACCAGTAATTACCCCACCTTGGATAGCAGCACCCATCGCAACTACTTCATCAGGGTTTACTGATTTATTTGGTTCTTTACCAGTTTCTTTACGTACAGCTTCAACCACTGCAGGAATACGAGTTGAAC
This sequence comes from Bacillota bacterium, assembly GCA_023389005.1. Classification (GTDB taxonomy): domain Bacteria; phylum Bacillota; class Bacilli; order Lactobacillales; family Enterococcaceae; genus Enterococcus_E. The sequence goes on along the minus strand of JAEWFE010000029.1, from coordinate 1,838 downwards.
CACCAACTAAGATTACTTCATCGATTTCTGATTGACTTAAACCAGCATCTTGTAAAGCTTGACGTACTGGAATCTTTGTACGTTCTACTAAGTCAACAGTTAATTCATCAAATTTCGCACGAGTTAAGGTCATTTCTAAGTGTAATGGACCTGATTGACTTGCAGTGATGAATGGTAAGCTAATTTGTGTGCTTGTTACACCAGATAAGTCTTTTTTCGCTTTTTCAGCGGCATCTTTTAGACGTTGTAATGCCATTTTATCTGTTGAAAGATCAATGCCGTTTTCTTTCTTGAATTCAGCAACTAAGTAATCGATAATCTTGTTATCAAAATCATCCCCACCTAGATGGTTATCGCCGGCTGTTGATAATACATCAAATACACCGTCACCTAATTCAAGGATAGATACGTCAAATGTACCACCACCAAGGTCGAATACTAAGATTTTTTCATCTTTATCTGTCTTATCTAAACCATAAGCTAAAGCCGCTGCTGTTGGTTCGTTGACAATACGTTCTACTTCTAAGCCAGCAATTTTACCAGCGTCTTTAGTAGCTTGACGTTGTGCATCGTTGAAGTAAGCTGGTACTGTGATAACTGCTTTTTCAACTTTTTCTCCTAGATAATCTTCTGCAAAGCCTTTGATATATTGTAAAATCATTGCAGAAATTTCTTGTGGTGTATATTGTTTACCTTCAACATCTACTTTATAACCAGCTTCACCCATATGACGTTTAATAGATGAAATAGTATTTGGGTTAGTAACAGCTTGACGTTTTGCGACTTCCCCTACTTGAATTTCGCCATTTTTAAATGAAACCACAGATGGTGTTGTACGATTTCCTTCTGGGTTTGTAATAATTTTTGCCTCGCCGCCTTCTAAGACAGCAACTGCAGAGTTTGTTGTACCTAAGTCAATACCAATAATTTTACTCATATTTAAAATCTCCTTTAACTAATCTATTTATTGAGCGACAACAACCATACTTGGTCGTAACACGCGATCATGCAATTTATAGCCTTTTTGTAGGACTTGTACAATTGAATCAGCCGGAAACTCATCACTCGCGGGAATGGTTTGTACTGCTTGATGCAAGGTTGGATCAAAAGTAACCCCTTCTGCTGGTATCTCTTCAATACCTTCTTCTTTAAAGGCATGGCGCATACTTTCAAGCACCATCTCAATTCCTTTTTTCAAGCTAGCTCCTTGCTCATCGCTTACTTCAATTGCCATCGCACGCTCTAAATTATCAAGTGAAGTTAATAATTTTTTACCTAAATCTTGTGAACGATATTTCTGTAATTGCTCTCGTTCATTACGATTGCGGTTCGTGATATTTGCAATTTCCGCTGAAGCACGTAAAAATTTGTCTTCCATTTCCTCTAATTTTTCTTGGAGGACTTCTACATCACTTTTGACTTCTTCTTGAACTTCATCATCTGTCTGCGTTGGTGTTTCTAATGTTTCTTCCACTTCAACCGTTTCTTGTTCAAGTTCTTCCGTCTTTTTCTCCTTTTCAGACAATTGCCATTCGTCCTTTCTGTGTATATTTACTATCGGTATTGATCCAATGACCGATAATACTCACCTAATTTTTCGCTTAACTCTTGACGGAAAGCATCCAGTAAGCCAAACATTTTAGAATACTGCATACTGCTTGGTCCTAGTAAAGCAATGGTACCTTGCCCATGACCGTCAATTTGATAAGTTGCTTGAATTAAACTCATATTTTGAAATAAATCATGACCTATTTCTGAACCAATCCTAATTTGAATGGATTGATCAGATGGCGTAATTAACTGATTTAAACCATCCGTATCACTCATCAAATCATACA
>JAEWFE010000323.1 GCA_023389005.1 Bacillota bacterium | reverse complement strand
CTTTATCTTTTCATCCTCCATTCAACGCATTGAGAAATAAAAAATAAAACAGCACCCTTTTACCTAAAAGCAAAAAAGCGCTGTTTTATCAACAAACGTTTATTTGCTTATAGTCCAATATTTACGGCATTGGGTAGAAACTGTTGTCCTTATTACAACTTTATATAAGCGTTAAATTATGAAAAACTTTTACACCATTATGAACCATTTTCATGAAATATTCAATCGATTTGCATGAATTTCTTTAAAAATGATAAAATTCTAATCAACCAATCTCATAAATGTTCGTGTTTTCAAAAAAAGCCTCCCTGATAAATTCAGGAAGACTTTAGCATTATTGGTCATATTGTTGCAAATTGTGGGCCTCGATAACCTGAATAATTTTTTCTGCATAAGTTGGATCAGTCGCATAACCAGCTTGTTGTAGAGCATATGCAGCAGTTTTATAGTCTTGCGCTTGTAATACTGGCTGGTATTTATTCTTATCCCAATCGACGCCATTCACAAAAAGTAATGCGTGGTCATCCATTGAAGCCTCATCAGATTCATAAACTTTAAAATCACCTTGAATCGTGACCCACTGCTCATTGAAGTACTCTTTGGTAGATAAAGTCACTTTGTTTTGATCACCAAATGCTTTAATCCCAAATAAATTATGATACTTACTCGCAAGTTCACTTTTGCCCCAATTTGACTCTAAAATAGCCTGCCCTAAAGTAATACTTGGCAAGACCCCATACTGTTTTTGTAATTCTTTAGCATGCGGAGCTAGACGGTCAATAAATGCCTGTCTAGCCACCTCGGGATCTTCGGGTTGTGCTTGCGTTTCTGGCGTCGGTGTCGTTAATTGTGATAAAGTGAAAGTAAAGGTCAAAAAAATGATAATACAGGCCAACAAAATGACGGGTACTATATTTTGTTTTCTCTTTTTTAGCTTTTTCTTCTTCATCTGACCCCCATTAATTTTCTTCGATTTGCTCATCAAACCAGTCCAATAATTTTATTTGATCGCTTGCCAATTGCTTTTGTAAACGTGCAGGAACTCTGAAGGTTAAAATATCATCATAGCCCCATTCCTGATAATCCAAACGAACCGCAATTAGTAAAGCCTGAGTTTCTTGATTTTGATTACTTTCTTCAACGATTTCAACTTTCGCTAATTGGTGATTCATCCATTTACTAGCAATTAAATATTTCATTTTGCGATATTCTTTGACGGCAATTCCGCGTTTTTCAGGATAAACCACTGTTTGACGCAACACTTTTTGGAATAACATCCATTCATAATCAGTAAATAAGTTCTTTAGCTTTTGCGTATTTTCCGCACTTAATGAACGTTTTCCCTGTTTGAAATCGTTCCAAGCCTCTTCATCAATTCCAAGTTGCGTTTGATAAAAGACTTTCTCAGAATAATATTTTTCCTTGATTACATCTAATAATATCATTAAATAAACATCGCTCATATCATCACGTCCTCATCATCTATTGTAATCTTTTTTGAAATAATTGCGAATATATACACTCATCTTTAATAAAGCTTTAGATTTTTTGTTCATTTTGGTAAAAGATGGCTTTAATTTCTACAAAACTACGAAATGACTGTAAAAATTGAAATAACAAGGCACGGTTTTCAAATTCTTCGCGCGTTTGTGGTAATGGTTTTTGTCGATAATTTTGATAGACGGCTTCAATTTGCCATAAAATCAACTTGCCGTCATTTTCTTCAGCAAAGTTTTCAGCTGTCGAAATTAATACTTTGCGCAACTCATCTACAAATAAACCATCAATATCAATTTCGATTAATAAATTGACCATATCCCGTAAAATTCTAAGTTGGGCCAAACGCATTGAAAAATATTCCGAATAATAATCTTCTTCACTGATCCATTGGTTTTTCTGATGAATATGTGCCTGATTAAGTGCTGCCCGTAATTTTGCCCGCAAATCTAAGCAATCATCATCTAAAGGAGCCATTTTTTCTAGATTTAAATGGGCCGCCATCGCAAAAATAATCGTCCGAAAATCTTCTTCAATTGCTTTTATATCTTCTTTTAATTGTTTTTCATTATCCGGCATATATAGATTCAATAATAACGCCAAGCCCACACCAATCGTCATAAGCAGCGTTTCATTTAAAATCATTTGCCACGAAAAGCTCTTCTCTACTAGAAAATGCGTAATAAGGACCGAATTCACCACAATCGCATCTGCTAGATTCAAACGTACAGACAAAGGAATAAATACAAGTAAAAAGACACCGAATGCCCATGGATGAAACCCTAGTGTCGTAAAACAGATAAATGATAAAATAATGGCTAATCCTAAAGAAAGTACACGACCTAACCCAGATTTCAGTGATGTTCTTTTCGTATTTCCCACACTTAATATCGCGATAATTCCTGCAGCTGTAGCATATAATAAATGAAGTTGTGTAGCTATCAGAATCGCTAAGACACTAGCAATCACTGTTTTAATCGTTCGTAAACCAATCTTCATAACTATCCCCCAAACTCTTTTTGTTCATCATAGACGATAATTAAGATTTTTTCAATTCACAATGTCAATAAAAAAAGATGGAGGAAAATCCCCCACCTAAGCAAGACGTCTTATTTTTCAAAACGTTTTTGACCATCTAAATAAGTAGCCACTAAATTCATTTCCTTATCTAACACGATAAAGTCAGCTGCACGTCCTTTTTGAATTGAACCACATTGATCAGCAATATTACAACTTACCGCAGGAATATAACTTGCCATCATCACCGCTTGATATGGAGTAGCCACGCCCCATTTCACCACATTGCGCATGCCTTCGTATAATTTCAAGATACTACCGGCAAGATTGCCTTCTTTCATGCGCGCCGTTCCATTAGCCACCACAACTGGGAATTCACCAAGGATATAATCCCCATCAGGCATTCCACCAGCCATCATACAGTCAGTAATTAAAGCTACTTTATCATAACCGATTGTTTGTACTAATAATTCCACCGCTTTAGGATGCACATGATGACCATCTGCAATCAATTCCGCAAAGATTTCTTTCACAGTTAGCATCGCTCCGACCATCCCAGGTTCACGATGATTTAACCCACGCATACCATTAAATGCATGAACAAAGACACTAGCCCCAGCGTCCACGGCTTTTGTTGCTTCTTTTAAGGTTGCATTACTATGACCTAAAGCAACCACAACACCTTCATTCGTTATTGTTTCAACAAATTCTTCGACACCTTCACGTTCAGGCGCTAAAGCAATTTTCTTAATTAAATGACCACTTGCTTCTTGCCATTCATGGAACACTTCAAGCGATGGATCTGAGAAATAACTTGGATTTTG
>JAEWFE010000093.1 GCA_023389005.1 Bacillota bacterium | reverse complement strand
CTTTAAACACTTTAAGTACTACAAATTATAAACCTTGTTAATTTTTATTTAAAGTAAAATCTCCCTTTAACATCTCCTCCTAAACTACTTTAACTACTATTATTTATTATACTATGGTTAAAGGATTGCCACTAGGATGATTATGGCAAACAATTATTCGTGCTGCACTACATCTAACAGCCGCTCTAAAAATCTCCCTAGGATGCGCAATAGACTGATCTAAAGAACCCGTAAATAAACTATTTTTCTGAATAATTTCGTTTTTAGTATTTAAATATAAACAAACGAGATGTTCTTGTGGCTCATCTTTCAGTTCAGCAATCATCTGGTGTGCCAACTGAAAACTACTTGATACGCGTCCAAATTTGGGTTGACAAGATTGATGGATGCGATATCCTAGTTCCATCGCCGCCTGTAATTCAACAGCTTTAATCTGACCAATGCCTTTTATTGATAATAATTCGGGTAAGTCTGCTTGTTTTAATTCAAATAAATTGGGAAAATGCGTTAATACTTTGCCAGCTAACTCAAGGACATTCATTTGTTTCGTCCCTGTACGTAATAAGATAGCTAACAGTTCTTGATCAGATAAAGCATGAACCCCACGCTCAACTAAACGTTCGCGCGGCATTGAACTTGTTGGAATTTCCATAACTATTCACCCCCTTCACTTATAAATTACGCAAAAAAATGCCAAAAGCTTTTCACTAAACAAAAAATCCTATCAAAAGTTAAACAACTCTTGATAGGATAGCCATTAATTAAAATTTTTCAACTACATCATTTAGGCTCTGATAAACACCTACTGTTTTTGCTTTTAAATCCTCCGTTGGCAAAATTAAATCAGGAATCATCACCACATCGATGCCAGCTTGATTCGCAGCTAAGATACCATTTTTAGAATCCTCAAAAATCAAGACTTCTTCTTTTTTGAGACCTAATTTTGCCAAAGCCTTTAAGAAAATTTCTGGATTTGGTTTGGCAAAATGGACGTCTTCTGCAGATACAATACTATCGAACTCATCTTGAATACTAGAATGAGCAAGTAAAATATGAATAAACTTTAAAGTATTACTTGAAGCAATGACCTTGGGAATGTGTAACTCATTCAGACGCGCCATTAAAGCCTCGACCCCTGGTTTCAATGCTACTTTGCCTTGAGAAAAATCAGCAAAAATTTGTTCGTGACTTTCATTTACTAGACGATCAACCACTTCTTTACCATATTTTTGATCATAATTTTTATGGTAAGACGCAATCATCTCTTCATCAGAAATACCAATATATTGGCGGTAAACTTCAAAATCATAACTAATTCCTAGACGATCAGCAACAACTTGATTGGCATGATAATACGTCATTTCCGTATCAAACAACAGCCCATCCATATCAAAAATAATGCCTTTATATTTTTTCATCATACACCTCTACTCTTGTCCTAATAATAATTCACGAACTTGGGACACAAAATAAAGTGACCCCGTTACCAATAGCATATCCTCTTCTTGCATATTTTCCAAGATTTCAGCCAACCCAAATTGCCATAATGAGACAACTGATAATTTATCCGGTGCAAACTGCTCAAAATGCTCAGTCATCTGAATAGACTTCGGATGTTCAAAAGAAGAAACGACAATCTTCGTATGAGGTACTTCTAATAACATAGAAAGCATGCCGTCTACATCTTTGGTTTGTAAGGCTGAAAATAAAACATACTTTTTAAAATCCTTAAATTCATCTAGATTTTCAACTAAACGTGCCATGGCATGATCATTATGTGCACCATCCAAAATGATTAATGGCTGCTGACTAATTCTTTCCATTCTTGCTGGCCAAAAAGTGGCTTTTAAGCCTTGCACAATCCATTTCTCTTGCAGTGGTAAACCAAATAGCTCACAATATTTTTTAAACAAGAAAATCGCCATGCCCGCATTTTCGATTTGATGATGTCCTAATAACGGTGTAAATAAATTTTTCATCTCGCCATCAGCATCTGCATAGTTAAATCGTTCGCCCCATTTGACATCTGGACGTAGATAATTGACGGAATAATCCTTTTGATAGCTGAATATGGGCGCTTGTTTCTCTTTTGCCACTTGTTCGATCACGCTCATAGCAGCTGTTTCAATATTGCCACAAACCACAGGCACTTTATCTTTAATGATACCTGCTTTTTGAAAGGCAATCTCTTCTAGCGTTTCCCCTAAGATATCTTGATGATCTAACCCAATTGTCGTGATGCCTACCAAATCAGGCGTAATCACATTAGTACAATCAAGTAAGCCGCCTAGTCCCACTTCAATAATTGCAACATCTACTTGTTGTTCATAAAAGTATAAAAATCCCATCGCTGTTAAAATTTCAAATTCAGTAGCCCCGCTTAAATGCGAATCCTCATCTAGCTTTTCTACCACTGCTTTTACACGCCAAGTTAAATCAGCTAATTGCTCTGCTTGAATCATTTGTTGATTAATGGCAATCCGTTCATTAAAACATTCAATATAGGG
>JAEWFE010000048.1 GCA_023389005.1 Bacillota bacterium | reverse complement strand
TCTGTGGCAGTGAATTGGTCCATTTAGAAGAGGAAGTGGCACTGCGCTGTATCAATCCTAAATGTAGTGCGCAAATGAAAGAAGGTTTGAGTCATTTTGTTTCTAGACAGGCGATGAATATCGATGGTTTGGGTCCGAAAGTTATTGAGCAAATGTATGAAAAAGAATTGGTGAAAGATGTTGCGGATTTATATTATTTAACGCAAGAACAATTATTAACTTTAGATAAAGTCAAAGAAAAATCGGCCAATAATTTACTAAAGGCGATTGAAGCAAGTAAGGCGAATTCTGCAGAGCGTTTATTATTTGGCTTAGGTATCCGACATGTCGGGGCTAAAGCTGCAAAAATTTTGTTGGAGCACTACGAAACCATTGAAAACTTAAGCCAAGCCAAAGCCGAAGATATCTTAAGTTTGCATACGATGGGTGAGACGATTGCTAATAGCTTAACGACTTACTTTGCCAATGATGAAGTCCATGAATTATTAGCAGAATTAAAAGCAGCGGGCGTGAACTTGCGCTATCTTGGTGTTACCCAAGCGCAGTTAGCTAGTGTCGAGTCCCCATTTAAGGATAAAACCATCGTGCTTACAGGTAAATTAACAACTTATACGCGCGATGAAGCAAAGGCCAAAATTGAAAGTCTTGGTGGTAAAGTCACGGGTTCGGTATCGAAAAAAACAGATTTAGTCATTGCCGGTGCCGATGCTGGCAGTAAATTAACCAAAGCTCAAAGTTTAGGCATTGAAGTTTGGAGCGAAGAGCAAATGGTTGAAGCACTAGCAGACTAAAAGAGTGAAGAAATCGTGCTATTTTACAAAATATTTTCAGAAAATGTGACTTTTTTGAAAAAATGTTTAAAAAGATTTCTGAATTAACTAGGATGATTTTCAATTAAATGTTACAATATCCAAGTATAGATAGAAAATGAACGGAACTAACAAAAGGTCTGTGAAAAATAGGAGGAAGATTATGGCGATTAGTGAAGAACAAGTAAAACATGTCGCTAAGTTGGCGAAACTAGCCTTTCCAGATGAAGAATTACATGAATTTACGACTCAATTAGGTAAGATTATCGATATGGTTGAGTTATTAGAAGAAGTGGATACTACGGGTGTTCCTTTTACTTCTAACGTCATCGAAACTGTCAATGTGATGCGTGAAGATGTGGCGCAACCAGGTTTTGACCGTGAAGAATTATTACGAAATGTACCTGAAAGTGAAAATGGCTTTATCAAGGTGCCAGCAATTATTGATAACGGGGAGGCCGGTGCATAATGACTAAATTATATGATCAATCATTAGAACAATTACATGCCTTATTAGTCTCAAAAGAAATTTCAGCGCAAGATTTAACCCAAGCGACTTTTGACCGTATTAAAGAAACGGAAGACACCATGGGTTCATTCATTACTTTAAACGAAGAAAAAGCTTTAGAAATGGCCAAAGCGTTAGACGAAAAAGGCATCAGTGAAGGCAATGTTTTAGCAGGACTTCCAATCGGGATTAAAGATAATATTGTCACGAAAGATTTGCGCACAACTGCGGCTTCAAAAATTCTTTATAACTTTGATCCAATTTATGATGCGACTGTCATGGAAAAAGTATACCAAGCAGATATGATTCCAGTTGGTAAATTAAACATGGATGAATTTGCGATGGGTGGTAGTACCGAAACTTCTCATTTTAAGAAAACAAGCAATGCTTGGGATCATACCAAAGTTCCTGGAGGTTCTTCAGGTGGTTCTGCAGCTAGTGTCGCAGCCGGTCAAGTTCCTGTTTCTTTAGGTTCTGATACAGGTGGTTCTATCCGTCAACCAGCAGCTTTTAACGGGATCGTCGGTATGAAACCAACTTATGGTCGCGTGTCTCGTTTTGGTTTGATTGCCTTTGCGTCATCTCTAGACCAAATTGGACCATTGACTCGTAATGTAAAAGATAATGCCTTAACTTTAAATGCGATTAGTGGTTATGATCCAAAAGATGGCACTTCTGCTGGGGTTTCTGTACCTGACTTTACAGCGAAAATTGGTCAGTCTATCAAAGGCATGAAGATTGCTTTACCAAAAGAATATTTAGGTGAAGGAATCCAACCGGGTGTTAAAGAAGCTATCTTAAAAGCAGCTGATACTTTCCGTGCATTAGGTGCGACGGTAGAAGAAGTAAGCTTACCACACTCAAAATATGGGGTAGCTGTTTACTATATTATTGCCTCATCTGAAGCAAGTTCAAACTTACAACGTTTTGATGGTATTCGTTATGGTTACCGTTCTGAAAATATCTCAAACTTAGAAGATGTTTATGTGAACTCAAGAAGTGAAGGTTTTGGTACAGAAGTAAAACGCCGTATCATGTTAGGGACTTTCTCACTTTCAGCAGGTTACTATGACGCATACTTCAAAAAAGCCGGACAAGTACGTACGTTGATTAAACAAGATTTTGAGAATGTTTTTGCGAACTATGATTTAATCATTGGTCCAGCTTCACCAACTGTTGCTTATGGTTTGGGTGAAAATATCAATGACCCAATTACCATGTATTTAAGTGACGTCCTAACCATTCCTGTGAACTTAGCGGGTCTACCTGGTATGTCAGTGCCATGTGGCTTTAGCGAAGGATTACCAGTTGGCTTACAAATTATTGGTAAACATTTCGATGAAGCAACCATGTATCAAGCAGCGGCAGCATTCGAACAAGCAACTGACTTCCATACGAAAAAACCAGTCATTTTAGGAGGCGCGAACTAATGAATTTTGAAACAGTCATCGGGCTTGAAGTCCACGTTGAATTAAAAACGGACTCTAAAAT
>JAEWFE010000041.1 GCA_023389005.1 Bacillota bacterium | reverse complement strand
AAGTCAGTGTCTGTACCATTTAATGCAGTAAACGTTTCTTTTAATTTCGTTACTTTCTGATCAATAATTTCTTGTTTTTGTTTGTCATTGACTAATTGCTGTGCCTCTAGAAGTGCTTGTTTGAAATAATCCTGTTTATCCTTACTTGCATTATAAAATTTCGCTTGGTCTTGTACGTCAGCCACTTGTTTGACTAAATCCAACAACTCTGTCTTATTAATTAAGGTAAGTGTTTTGATGTTATAAGCATTATTTTTCACTTCAAATGATGGATCTTCTAAAAATTCGTATCCTTCTGGCAATTCAGCTTTAATAATGTATTTACCAACTGGGACGATTTTTCCAAAGTCACTTTTCGCATATCTAGCTTGCGGGATACGAATTTCTTGTCCTATTTCATCAACCAAAATAATTGTATCTGTTTCAGGAATTTCGCGATTAATATCCACTAATGCATTTGCTTTTTCCTTTACGTGGACAAAAAACTGCACTTTAGCTGTACTATTTGTTTCGTCAATATTTACCTTAACTGATTGATTGCCTGATAAAGTTGCCCAATCTGTATCATATAAGAATAAATCAAATTGATAGTCGCCAAAAGGCAAAATTAACACGTTATTCCCATCAACATAACGAGGAATATCGGCTAAATGTTTTCCGCTTTGATCTTTTACCGCATAAGCATATGCAATATCCACCGGTTGTTTAGTTTCTTGATCTACAGCTTCAACAGTAACTAAACCATTCGTATTCCCAATACTAATTAAGTCCGCCACATTTGCGGAGGAAATATTTCCTGCATAATCTTCGACGACATATTTAAATTGTGATAAATCAGCTAAATCAAGCGGTAAGGTGAATGAACCATCTTCATTTTGTGCTACATATACACGATGATCAGAAATGGAGGTATCACCATCTTCTTTTAAATTGATATTTGTGGTTAAACCATTTTCATCAGGGACAAGATAAAAAACTTGTTCTCTAAAAATACCAGATAAACCATTTTCAATTACTCGACGTGCTTTAAAGATGAATTGATCCTTATCATAAGTTGCAGTCGTAATCACTGGTGCCTGACGATCAATAATCACTTTAAAATCAACTGACTGTTCTTTTGCACCTGGCACTTCAGAACGATACGTAAGAACATAGCGATATTCTCCATCTTCAAGTGGATTACCTGATTGATCAAAACCTTGCCATTCTGTATTAAAAATGATGCTTGATTTAGGTCTCTCCTCATTGCCACTGAAGAAGTTTTTATTACCATCTTGTCCATCGCTTTGCCATAAAACATGTTCTCGATTAATATCATCTGCACGATATACACTAGCTTTTAAGTTTGTATAGTTTCTTAAAAATACCCCTTTAAAAGCAAGTGAATCTTGATTACCATCATCATTTGGTGAAATAGCCAAATGTGGTTGCCCATTTTCATCAAGTTTAAGTACAAAATCACCATTTTCATCCTTAAACGTGCCTAACGCTTTTAGTTCAAAATCAGTAGTTTTTCCGGTTGAGTAAACTTTATCAACACTTCCAGTTACCAAACCTGTAAAATTATCAGAACCCGCTAATTTTTCAGGATTATCCGAATCTATTTCAAAATAAAAACCACCTTTGCCATCAGCAATCAAAGAATAAACAGGCTCTTCAACAACCGGTAAGTTTTGGAATTCACCATGGAAACCAACATATGGAATACTGATTACATCGCCATCATCGACACTATCAGTAAAACGAACAAACCCCTCCAGATAGTAGCCATTTTTCATGAGTTCATTTAATTCTGGCGTAAACGATGACGCATCAATTTGAATCTTTACAATCTCGCTACTGTTGGCTTTAACTGTCAACCCACTAACTGATGATTCACTTAACTGTCGTGGTGTTAAAGTTATTTTTCCCTCCTCGACAGCATCCGTATCTAGATAAACATGATAATTTAACTTGCGGTCTTCATTTGAAATATTGTGCACAACTACCTCAAAATCAAACGTATCCCCGACATTGCCAAGTGTCAAACTACCATAACCATCTTTACCTGTCACGTACAAGCCAGTTGAAGTTGCCGCATTTACATCAATAATACCCGCTCCTTGTTGACGCGGAGAAGTATAAGCTTGGGATTCTTTATTATAATGAGGTTTTGCCGTACTCATTAGTAAATGTTTCACTAGCGCTTCTAATTCCTGAGGGGTTTTCGCTGGATATTTTGCTTTTAGGTACTGTTTAACCAAGACAGCTGCCCCAGCAACATGAGGAGATGCCATACTTGTCCCATTCATATTTGCATAGTCATTATCATTAATAGCCGCATAGATTCCACCACCAGGAGCCGCCAAATCAGGTTTTAATTCTCCATCGGCTGACAATCCCCAACTTGAAAAATCAGACATCTCCCCTGCACTTGGATGCTTGTCAAATACAGATTCATTATTAAATTGGATTTGATATTGATTTTTTGCTAAAGCTTCACCAAATTCATTTGGGATGAAAATAGATGGAATCGCGACTGCTGTTTCATCTAAGGCCATGCTAATATTGGCTTCATTGGGTCGGCTATTAAAAATGACTGCACCAACTGCCCCAGCTTTTGTGGCATTGGCTACTTTTTCAGAGAAGGTAATTTCCCCACGCTTTATCAATGCAAGCTTTCCAGTTAAGTCTTTCCCTTCAAAATCTTCTGGCTTTCCTAAGTTTGCGTAGACATAATCATAGGGCTTTCCTTGTTCAAAATTAACCTCACTCTTTTCCGGATTGTCAAAAGAACTCTTTCCAAAATTCAAGCTTTCATCATTTTCTAAACCGATAATATTGATGACTTTGCTACCAATTGTTGTGTTATTATATGATGCAACGGAAATCGCATCTTTGGCTGTAGAAGGGCTGCCAACTAAGCCGTAATCTGGATTTTCAGCTGACGGCAAATCATAGTCAGATCCAAAAACGGCATCATTACCTGCAGCGATAACTACAGAAACACCGGACTTTTTAGCAGCTTCAATCGCTTGCACGACACTTTCATCCATATTAACAACCGAGCCATTTGCCCCACCTAAACTTAAATTTATACTATCCGCACCTAGTTTCACAGCATCTTCAATCGCTTTAACATAAATTGCAGAACTAGTCGTTGGTTTGATATCGGAAAAAACTCGCATAAACATGACTTGTGCTTCGGGAGCAACCCCATAGATTAGTTGATTGGCGACTGGTTTGGTTGGATTTCCGGTCGCGATACTTGTTACGTGCATCCCATGTGAATGTTTTTCATCTTCTTTCATATCATTGTTAACATCCACATAGTTGTAACCAAAAATCACCTTGTCATTATACCACTCACCATATTCAATTCCTGCTGCTTTTTTTGCTGCTTCAAAAGTTTCTTTATTGTATTTGGCTTTTTCAAGATTGGAAATATGTAAAACATCATGATTTACATCTATTCCCGAATCGATAATCGCGACAACCATTCCTTCTCCCTTATAGCCGGCATCCCAAGTTTGAGGGACTGAAATGATGGTATTACTATCAATATTTTGTGGCGTAGCAGATGATAATCGCTCACTCTCATTATTTTCTATCTTAACTTCAGCTGCTTGATTATTTGCGAATTCTTCTTTTTCATTTTCAGTATCAGTTGTAGTTTGTGTCGATGTAATTGTTTCAGATTCTTTTGTCTGATTAACTGTTGCATCAGTATTCGCACCTTCAGAATTTGTTGCAACTGATTCATACTCATTTGATGCAGATAAATCATTTTTAACTACTTCATTCGTAGTTGAATTTTGTTCATCAACCGAAGCGACTGAATTTTCTGTCTTTTCAGCTGTAGTGTCTGTATTTTTTGCTTCTACATGATTGACTGTAGTAGAAATTTCTTTACTTAAATCATTGGCATTTTCTGCTTTAAGTGGTTGTGTAATTGTTGCAGTACTCGAATTCTCATCAGCGACGACATTCTGAGCGCTTACAGCATTTAACAAGAAAGTAGTACTTAAAATTAACGTATATGCCCCAATATTTTTGGGATGCAATATTTTCTGTTTATCCATATAATCTCCTTTTTATTAAAATTAGGTTAACCTTAGATTACATTAAATCACACTTTATTCTAATATTCAATATCAAAATGACATTTTTATAATATGTGTGCTTTTATAATTTGTTTATTTTTATCATTTAATTTGATATATTTTTCACCATAATTGAAAAACACTTTTTTATTAATTAAAAGAATTAAAAAAGAGAGTTCTGAACAGAATTTTCTTTTTTCATTTCTCATAATCATATTCATTGATTTTATTCATTTTTAAGACTTTGAATGCGTGCTATTCATGATTTAGCGGAACAACAGCCAAGGTCTTACCTAAACTAGCCAAAATTTTTAAAATTGTATCTAATTGCGGATTCGTTTTTCCTGTTTCCATCCTTGCAATGACAGGTTGCTTCACACCACTTAGTTCTTCCAATTGTTTTTGACTAATCCCTTGTTCATGCCTTGCTTCGATTATCGCACTAATAATTGCCACTCTCATAGCACTTTCAATAATTTCCTCAGGTGTAAAAATTTCTGCACGAACATCTTTCAATTTCTTACCAACTACTTCATTATTCATGTTCAATCCCCATTTCCATAAAATACTTTATCAATGAATGAATTTAATATCTCGATTTTCATTTTAAAATACACATACGTATTAAACAACTATGCATATTTCTCAACTTTTTATTAAAATTCTTATCCAAAATGAGAAAAAACCGTAAGCGTTGGATAGGATGGTGGGGGTACGCCAAATAGCCTGATATGCTATAATTTTTTCAAATTGAATAGCATTCAGGCTTCTTTTTTGAAATAGTGTTGATATTTTTCGGTACAGATAGAGCCAATTTTACATTTTTCTTGTGCTTTTTC
>JAEWFE010000003.1 GCA_023389005.1 Bacillota bacterium | reverse complement strand
TAATCACGATAAGGATTGTCCTTGCCTTTTAGCGCTTCTTGAAACCATGGATGCTGATCACTCGTATGATTAACGACCAGATCCATCACAATCTTCAAGCCTAAATCATGTGCTTTTGTCAGTAATTCCTTAAAATCCTCCATCGTGCCAAAATCAGGATGAATGGCTTGATAATCGGAAATATCATAGCCATTATCCACATTAGGAGAAGCATAAATTGGATTAATCCAGATGAAATCGACTCCTAAATCTTTAATATAAGGCAATTTTGCGATGATTCCTTGCAAATCACCAATGCCATCATTATTACTATCATAAAAACTACGCGGATAGATTTGATAACCTATCGCAGTTTCCCACCATTTTCTTTCCATTATTACGCCTCCAATTTTACAACAAAAGCTTGCCATGGTTTTAAGGTCAAGTCTAAGCATTCTGATAACTGCACAGGCATATTTTCAATGACAATTTCTTTGGCTTTTGCGTTATCATACTTAAAGTCATGTGCTTCATTAGAAAAGTTCGTCACCACTAGCCAAGTTTCGCCTTGATATTTACGTAGGTAGGCAAATACTTCCTCTTGCGTATCCACTAATTCAAAATCGCCCCAAATCATAATCGGGTTTGCTTTACGTAGCGCAATTAATTTTTGATAAGTGTAAAAAATCGAATCAGGATCGGCTAAAGCTTGTTCGACATTAATCTTTTCATAATTATCATTGACGGCAATCCATGGTTCAACCGTTGAAAAACCGGCAAAGGCATGATGATTCCATTGTACTGGACGTCTCGCATTATCCCGACCTTTAACATTAATGGAGTGGATAATGTCTTCTTTTGCATAGCCATTAGCTAAACGTTCATGATACATATTAATGGTTTCAATATCACGCGCTTGAGAAATATCGCTAATTGCTGTGTTAGTCATGCCGATTTCTTCTCCTTGATAGATATACGGCGTGCCTTTTTGCATGTGTAATAGAATCGCTAACATTTTCGCACTTTCAACACGATACTGATCATCATTTCCCCATCTTGAAATCATACGTGGTAAATCATGGTTGTTCCAAAAGAGTGAATTCCAACCTTGATTATCTAGCTCGGTTTGCCATTTTGCAAAAATTTGTTTTAATTTGCCTAAATCAACCGGTGCTAAATCCCATTTTTCGCCACCTTCTTGTTGATCTAAGCCGATATGTTCAAATTGGAAAACCATCGAAAGTTCGTGACGATCTGGATTTGAATAAAGTTTGGCAATTTCTGGTGTAGCACCCCAAGTTTCACCAACTGTTAATAAATCATGCTTCCCAAAAGTCGCTTGATTCATTTCTTGTAAAAATTCATGTAGACGCGGACCATTGCCAGTGATTTCTTTTTCTGGTACTTTACCGATTAAATCAATCACATCCATACGGAACCCACCGATACCCTTATCAATCCAGAAATTCATCATTTGATAGACTGCTTGACGGACTTTTTCATTTTGCCAATTTAAGTCAGGTTGTTTTTTACTAAATAAATGTAAATAATATTGTCCTGTTGCTTCATCCAATTGCCAAGCTGAACCAGAAAAGGCCGAACGTAACCCATTTGGCACGCCCCCATCTTCACTTGGATCAGCCCATACATAGTAATCGCGGTAAGGGTTGTCCTTAGATTTACGTGCTTCAACAAACCATGCGTGTTCATCAGAGGTATGATTGACCACCAAGTCCATAATGATACGAATATTACGTTTTTTCGCTTCGGCAATTAAACGATCCATATCTTCCATGGTCCCAAACTCAGTCATAATCGCTTCATAATCAGAAATATCATAACCATTATCATCATTTGGCGATTGATAGACTGGAGATAACCAAATCGCACCAATACCTAGTTTTTCTAGATAGTCTAATTTTTCGATGATACCGGGTAAATCCCCGATACCATCACCATTACTATCTTTAAAACTTCTTGGATAAATTTGATAAACGACAACTTCTTGCCACCAATGTTTTTGACTCATTATTCTACACCTTCCCAATAAGTAATGACAAATCCTTTAGGTAAAATTTGATTTTCTTGTGTATTTTGACTTAAAACTGTTCTTTCGCTTACTGGCATTGTCACAGGTTGATCGCCAGTATTAAAAGTTGCGACTAATAGACGATCCTCCAATTGACGAGCAAGCGATACGATTCCTGTGCGATCATCGACTGCTAACCATTCCAAGCTACCTTCACTTAAAATTGGTTGATAATCTTTTCTAAAGGCAATCAATAATTTCATGAATTCATACATTTCTAAATCTTGGTCTTTTTCATCCCAAACCATGCATTTGCGGCAACCAGGGTCAAACTCGCCTTCCATCGCATATTCCGTACCATAATACACACACGGAACACCCATTTGTAAATAAGTGAAGGCCATGATTTGACGTGCTAAATCTTTATCTCCAGCAACTTCTGTCAATAATCGAGGGGTATCATGAGAATCCAAAACATTTAATTGCACTTGGTTGGTTTGCATGCGATAGAGCATTAATTGTTGGTTCATTTGCGCAACCATCTTTGTCAAAGGAATTTCATCTTTTACAAAGTAAGCTTTAATCGCATCTGTAAAGGCATAGTTCATCACGGCATCAAACTCATCACCTTGTAACCAGCGTTGAGAAGAATGCCAAATTTCTCCTAATATATAGAAGTCTTTTTTCGCTGCATCACAAGTTTGTCTAAATTTCTTCCAAAACGCGTGGTCCACTTCATTGGCAACATCCAAGCGCCAAGCATCGATATCAAATTTTTCAATCCAGTATTTTGCTATTGAAAGTAAATATTCTTGCACTTCAGGATTAGCTGTATTTAATTTTGGCATATGCGGCGTGAAGGCAAAAGTATCATAAGTTAAATCTTTAGCATCTTCAAAGTTATCCCCTTCTGTATAACTCACTGGAAACTCGTGAATGTGGAACCAATCAGCATATTTAGATTTTTCCCCATTTTTCACGACATCTTGCCATTGTGGAGAATTATCGCCAATATGATTAAATACCGCATCCAGCATCACTTTAATCCCACGAGCATGACATTCCTCAACCAAGGCTTTAAAGGTTTCATCATCGCCAAAAGCTGGATCAATTTTAAAGTAATCTTCTGTATCGTATTTATGGTTAGAAGTCGCTTTAAAGATTGGGCAGAAATACAAACCATTCACTCCTAAATCAACCAAATGATCTAAATGGTCGCGTACACCTTGTAAGTCTCCACCAAAGAAATTAAATGGCGTTGGTTCTTCGCTTCCCCATGCAAGAGTCCCTTTTGGATCATTCGTCGTATCCCCATTTGCAAAACGTTCTGGGAAAATTTGATACCATACTGTTTGTTTCACCCATTCAGGTACTTTAACGCGGTCTGTTTGGTGGAAATAAGGCAAACGATAATAAAGATTTGGTGTTGACAAGTATTCTTCCGTTGCTGGAAAAATGCCTTGGTCTCCATAAAAAGCAATCGTGCCATCCACACCTTCAACAATAAACCCATAAGCAATACGGCGGAATTTTGCACCTACACTAATTTGCCAATAATCATGCAATTGCGTCGTCAATAATTTTTGCATAGGTACTTTCTTTTGGAACCATTTTTCCTTATTCACCAAATAAGGATCACCGTGAACAAGGTATACCGCTTTCACATCTTCTCTGGCGGTCTGTAAGCGAATGTGCATCGTTGCTTCATTATAAAGATAAGCAAATTCACTTTCAGGTCGATGATAAATTGCAGAAGTATTCATAAATACAATCTCTCCTTTTATTTAAATATTTGATTCGCCCCTATTATTACATAAACCGAAAACGCAATCAAGCAAAAATCAGCAATCGGTTGCACTTCATCGCAAATCTGTTTTGTTAATCAGTCAGAAATCCTTTTAAAACCAAGCATTTACTTTTGTTTTAACCATTTGTATTTAAAATTTATATTTATAAAATCCCCTTATCTTTTTCATATTTTAAAAAAATTACGAAAAAAACATTTGACAAACGACGCAAACGATTGCATAATAAACATGTAATTATTTTTCTCAAATAAATGGAGGTCTTGAGAATGAAAACTAACTTCAAAAAATTTGCTCTAGGGACAGTAGCCTTAGGAGCCAGCGTATTACTACTTGCCGGATGCGGAAATTCAAGTAAGAATGAA
>JAEWFE010000001.1 GCA_023389005.1 Bacillota bacterium | reverse complement strand
AAGTAACGAAAGACGGCAAATTCTTATATGGTTCTAACCGTGGCGATAACTCAATTGTTGTCTTTGCGATTGCTGAAGATGGACGTAGCTTAACCTTTATTGAACGCGTAGATACTTATGGTGACTTTCCTCGTGACTTTTCTTTAAACCCAAGTGAAGAATTTTTAGTTTGTGCACACCAAAATTCTGATAATCTTACTTTATATCAACGTGATTCCCAAACCGGAAAATTAACCTTACTGCAAAAAGATGTCTTTGCACCAGAAGCAGTTTGTGTCAAATTTGTATAGAGAGGATGAAGCTGAATGTTTTCAAAAACGCCCGTAGAATTATTAGTGAAAGATGCCTCAAATATCTATAATAAGTGTCAATCTTTACTAGAACTCGTTCAAAGTCGACGCTATAATGAAAATCTCGTTATCTTGACTACCGCTGAAGTCTATGCGATTGCTGAAAAGCTATATCTTCGCTGTGATACCTTTACCGACTTACAAACAGAAGAAATTAGTAACTATATCAATGCATTTGATGATTTTTATTTCCAATTGAAGCAAATTCTATTCCATGATAAGGATGATTATGCATTATTAGCCAGTCATCTAGAACGCATGAATGTATGCTTTGAAAAACTTTATAAACTATATGATTTATTCTAAGGTGGAAAAACAGATGACATTACAAGAAGTACTTGATAGATTACGTAAAGACTTAGATATGCCTAAATTTTATGCTCCTTTAAAAGACAAAGAGTATACCGAAGAGGAATATCAAAAACTAAAAGAAGATTTACTTGATTATTATCGCGATTACGTCGATAATTTTGAACATTAATCCTAGGACCCGCAAGTGACGTCATGCTTGCGGGTTTTCTCATTTTAGTCTTTATATTAAGCTAGTTGTTCAACTATTCATACTCATTTACCAACAATTCCCCCCATTTATTTGAAGTTTTCCATTAAAATTGAATTAAAATTATAATAAAATCATTCATTTTCGCAATATTTCATGATATATTTCAGTAAATATTAGAAAGGTGGAAACGTTCTTGATAGAATTTTTAAAAGATTTATCCTTATTAAAGCGTATAGCAATTGGTATTATTCTTGGTATTCTTTGTGGCATCTGCTTGCCTCATTGGACCTTTATCAACATTTTTGGGAGTCTATTTGTCGGTGCATTGAAAGCCATCGCCCCTATTTTGGTATTTGTACTGATTTTGGCCTCCATCTCCCAACACAATAGCGACAATAAAAGCTATCTCAAACCTGTTATTACACTTTATCTAACAGCAACCCTATTCGCTTCAGTTGTGGCAGTATTCGCAAGCTTTCTATTTCCAGTTGAGATTGCTTTACAACAGACAAGTACGCAACAAGCTGCCCCACAGTCGATTAATGAAGTGTTAAATACAATTCTAACCAATATCGTTCAAAACCCACTACAAGCCATGATTGAAGGAAACTATTTAGCCGTTCTTTTCTGGTCAGCATTAATCGGGTTTGCTTTAAGATTAGCAAGTCCAGCTGTGAAAAAAGCCACCCAAGAAATTGCCCAAGCGATCACTTTAGTTGTCCAATTAATTATTGCCTTTGCCCCACTTGGTATTTTCGGCTTAGTGTTTCAATCGGTTGCAACCACTGGGCTAAAAGGACTTTTACAATATGGGCAATTATTATTATTACTCGTTGGTTCAATGTTCTTTGTCGCCCTAGTCGTCTACCCAATTATGGTATTTTTCCTAATCAGAGAAAATCCTTATCCATTAGTTTTCTACTGCTTAAAAAATAGTGCGATTCCAGCCTTCTTTACCCGCAGTTCCGCAGCCAATATTCCAATTAATATGTTGCTTGCCAAAAACATGGGGCTTACCGAATCAGCCTATTCCATTTCTTTACCATTAGGGGCTACTATCAATATGGGTGGAGCAGCTATTACGATTTCAACCATGACCCTCGCTGCAGTCCACACATTAGATATGCAAGTTTCTCCTGTATTAACCTTAATATTGTGTATTCTTTCTGCTTTAAGTGCCTGTGGGGCCAGTGGGATTGCCGGCGGATCATTATTATTGATTCCTTTAGCATGTAGTTTATTTGGTATTTCCAATGACATTGCCATTCAAGTCGTTGGGGTTGGTTTTATTATCGGCGTTGTACAAGATGCAATTGAAACAGCTGTTAATTCCTCTAGTGACATTCTCTTTACTGCCGCTGCCGAATTTAGAGATTTACGAATCAACAACCAAGAAATTCACTTAAAGGAAAGATTAAGCAAATAATTCTTAAAAAGCCCATCTGATTGCTATTTCTCGCATCAGATGGGCTTTTTGGGTATAAAAAAACCACTAGGTTGGTTAGGCCTAGCGGAAAAAGGAGTAATTACTCAACTAAGGAGTAAAATGAAAAATAAAAAGGTTATTGTTGGTTATGTAATCATTATATACTAGGTAAACCAATTTATCCTAAAAACTGACTAATATTTAGATTAGATTTTTCTCCTTTTTTGTAAGTGCTTTTATCATTAACGTTTCATCAAAAGCATAGTCATTCGTTGAATCGCAAAAGCAATCGTATCTGTCGCTTCATCTTGGTGCTGCTCGGCTTGGTTAAAGGCGTCCACATCTACCTCACCTTCAAGGCTAGCAATCATATCTAGGCAACTTTGAACATATTTTTGATAAGCTGCTACTAATTTTTTATGCAAACCAATTACTCTTGCGGGTGCTTTTAAGCCTTGTAATTTGGCTAAGTATGCTTTATATGTTTGCGTTCCTTCATTAAAAGTAGCTAGAATCTCTGCTAATTGTTCAGAAGATAAAGCAGCAAGTTGATTGTCTTCTATTGCTTTTTTCACTTCTTCAAATTTGGGATTCATCTTTTCCCCGACAGCTTCTGTATCTTGAATAATTTGATTAATCATTTGAA